>JAGHYP010000310.1 GCA_017743585.1 Chloroflexota bacterium | reverse complement strand
GTTCCTGCTCGGCACAACGCTCGGCGGCGGATTGGCGCTCGCGGCGCTGACGGCAGAGGGTCAGCTGGCGCCGACGCAGTTGTGGCCGCTCGGTGTCGTCCTGCTCGGCGTCGCGCTCTTGCTGAGCTATCTCTTCGCGCGCGGACGCGATAGCAGCGCGATCCTGCCCGCGCTCGCGCTGATCGTGGCAGGCCTTGCTGCGCTCCCTGTGGCGCAGGTCGCGCTCACGGCCGAGCTATCGATCAGCGTTGCGCGTCTCGCCCCGCTCGCCCTAGTCGCAGCGGCGCTGCTGTGGTTGCCGCGCGCGCTGCGCGAGCGCGATTGATGGCGTCCCATGCACATCGCTCTGGATGCCAGCCGCATCACTGCAGCGCGGCGCACTGGCACAGAGAACTACGCTCTGCAGCTCATCCGCGCCTTGCTCAGCCTGCCCGAGAGCGCCGTGCAGCGCTTCAGCCTGTATTTCCGTCAGCCGCCATCGCCCGATCTGCTGCCCCCGCTGCCGAACGTCGAGTACCGCATCCTGCCTGCGCGCCGCGCTTGGACGCACACGCGCTTCGCGCTCGCCCTGTGGCGCGATCAACCCGACGTCACTTTCGTGCCTGCGCACACCTTGCCGTTCCTGATGCGCGGACGCGCCGTGGTGACTGTTCACGATCTCGGCTATCGCTTTTTCCCGAAGGCGCATCGCCCGATAGCGCGCCTGTACCTTGAGCTGACCACGCGCTACAGCGCTTGGCGCGCCGACCGCGTGCTCGCCGACTCACACGCCACGCGCCGAGACCTGATCGCGCAGTACGGCACGGCGGCCGCCAAAATTCGCGTCGTCTATCCATCTGCAGAGGGGGTTCAGCGCGCGTCCGCTGCGCAGATCGCAGCCGTGCGCGCCGCGCACAAGCTGCCTGAGCGCTATCTGCTCTTCGTAGGCACGCTGCAGCCGCGCAAGAATATCACGCGCTTAGCGCAAGCCTTCGCCATGTACTTGGTGCGCAGCGGCGATCCTGACCTGGGCTTGGTGCTGGCAGGGCAGCGCGGCTGGCGCTTCGAGCCTGAGCGCGACTTGTGGCCGCACTTGCCGAAGGCGGCTCGCGAGCGCGTGCGCTTGCTCGGCTACGTGGCTGACTCAGACGTCGCGGCGCTGTACAGCGGCGCCCTCGCCCTCGTCTTCCCGTCGCTCTACGAAGGCTTCGGTCTCCCTGTGCTGGAAGCCATGCAATGCGGCACGCCCGTCTTGTGCGCCAACACATCCTCGCTGCCCGAAGTGGCCGGCAACGCAGCGCTCTTGGTCAATCCGCTGGACGTGGCGCAGATCGCAGATGGCATTCAGCAGATCGTGACGGACGCCGCGCTGCGCAGCACGCTGATCGAGCGCGGACGCGCGCGCGCAGCGACCTTCACATGGCGGCGCGCCGCGCAGCAGACCTTCCAAGCGCTCTGTGAGGCGGCAGGATGCGCCTGACGCGCCTTTTGTGCATCAAAATCTCTGATATCGGCGACCTGATCACGGCGACGCCCGCGCTGGCGGCGCTGCGCGAGGCATTTCCGCAAGCGCGCCTAGACGTGCTGACCAGCGCGCACGCCGCGCCGATCCTCGACGGCACAGGACTCGCTGATAAAGTGCTGATCTTCCCACTGCGCGCCTATGAGCGCGCTACAGATATCCTCAGACCCGCTGCTATGCGTCAGCTGCTGCGCTTTGTGCGCCAACTGCGCGCCGAGCGCTACCAAGCAGTCTTGCTCTTCCATCAGCTTAGCACGCGCTTCGGCGCTTGGAAGCACGCCGCGCTCATGCTCGGCACGGGCGCGGCGATTCGCGCAGGGCTAGATAACGGACGCGGCTGGTTTTTGACGCATCGCGTTGCAGATCGCGGCTTCGGCGCGTTCCATCAAGCCGCTTATTGGCTCAAGGTGGCGGCGCTGCTCGGCGCGGCGGATGCGCCTGAGCGTTTTCCGCTGCGCGTCGGCATCTCAGAGTCGGATCGCGCTTGGGCAGCGCAACATCTGCCTGAGCGCGGCTACATCGCAGTCCATAGCGGCAGCGGCAGCTTGAACACAGCGCGCCGCTGGACAGCGGAAAGCCTTGCGGCGGCGGCGGAGCATTTCGCGCGGCAGCGCAACGCGCCGATTGTGCTGGTCGGCGGCGCAGGCGATGAGGCCGAGGCGCTGCGCGCGCATTTGCGCTTGCCGTACTGCGATTTGGTCGGCAAGACGACGCTCGGTCAGCTCGCGGCGGTCTTGGAGCGCTGCGCGGTCTTCATCGGCGGCGATAGCGGCGTGATGCACCTCGCGGCAGCGATGCCGCAGCTTGCGTTGTATACACCGTTTGGCGCGACCAATCACTTCGCTTGGCAGCCATGGCGTCCGCAAGGCGCTTCGGCTGTGATCGCGCGCTCAGGCGCGTTGTGCTCGCCGTGTGCGTACATCGGGCATAGCGTCGGCTTGCGGCGCGGCTGTGCGGCGCGCACTTGTATGCGCAGTCTGACGCCTGAGCAGCTGATTCGAGGAGAGAGTCGGATGGAGATTGCGCAGCGCGCGCGGGCTCCTGCGCTGGAAGTGCTGGGCGTGCCGATAGATCGGCTGACCTTCGCTGAGCTGCTCGATCAGATCGGCATTTGGGTGCGCCATGCCGAGCGCGCGCAGTTGATCTGCACGGCGAATCCTGAGCTAGTGATGCTGGCGCAGCGCGATGTGCTGTTCTACACCATTTTGC
>JAGHYP010000022.1 GCA_017743585.1 Chloroflexota bacterium | reverse complement strand
CGTCAGCCTGAGCGACGCGCTGCTCGCCTTGCCGAGTCTGCTGATCGCGCTGTGCGTGCTGACTTTGGCGGGGAGCGGCGCGCTGCAGATTGCTATCGCAGCGTCGCTGAGCGGCTTGCCTGCCTATCTGCGCCTAGTGCGCGCTGCAGCACGCCAAGTGCGCGCTCAGCCGTACATCGAGGCGGCGCGAGCAATCGGCGCGAGCCCGCTCGGCGTGCTGTGGCGGCACGTGCTGCCGAACGCGCTGCCGACGTCCCTCTCGGCAGGCGTGGTCGCGTTGGCTTGGGCGGCCTTGAACGCCGCGACGCTGCACTTTCTCGGCTTCGGTGGCGATCCATCAGCGCCTGAGCTCGGCGCAATGCTTGCGGAGGGACGGCTGATCTTCAGGACAGCGCCTTGGGTCGCTCTCTCGGCGGGCACGACGCTCACGCTGCTCTTGCTGGCAGCTAACGATGTGGCCCGCCGACTCGCGGCCTAGTAGACGTATCCGTTGACGAACTTCAAGAGCGCCTCTTGTCCTGCTTCGCGGCTAGAGGCGCGCAGAATCCAATTCCCATTGATCCAGCCGAACTCGTAATAAGTGTAAGTGAAGCCTGAGAAGATGGCGAAATAGTACGGCGTGCGCGCTTCTGGGAAACGCTTTAGAACGCTGGCGGTCTCTGTGCCATTGGCGCGCTCCAAGAAGCCTTCGAAGACCATCTCAAGCGTCGGCGTGGCATCAGGGATGTATTCCACTTCCAAGCGCACGGCCTTGCCTTCCACCTCATATTCTGCGGCGCCGCGCCGCCTGCCTTCGGTCGCGTCGAGCGTGCCCAAGTTCAGCGCCGTGCGCAGGTAGTCGCCAGCGCGCTCGCGCAAGATCAGGTAGCCTGGCGTATCCGCTTTCAAAGGTCGCCGCCGCTGATTGAAGCGCTCTTCCACAGGCGAGTGCGTGTTGACGAACCACAGGCTGTAGATGAACAACAGCGCAGCGCCGATGAGCATCAAAATGACAAAGAACGAGCCGCTGCTACGCGATGATCGCCTAGCGCCCGGCGACTCATCCTCGATAATTGCCACGTCGCCTTGCATGATTCAGACTGCCTTTCGCAGAAATTGCGCCCTCTTTCGCAAGCAATACACGGATCTTATCAAAAAGGCGCGCCGATCGGCAGCCCTAAGCGCGCGACCGCCTCGTGCATGGACTCGGGATCGCGTCCAATGGTGTAGCCGCCTTCGCCCGCCACGCTCTGCATCGCGCTGCCGATATCCTTCAAGCCGCTGCCCGTGATCAAGAGCGCCACTGACTCGCCCTCGCGCACGATGCCGCACTCAAGCGCTTTGAGCAGCCCTGCGTAGGCGGCCGCGCAAGCGGGCTCGGCGAAGATGCCGCTGCCGCGCGCTAGCGCAGGGATGGCGGCGAGGATCTCAGCGTCGCTCACGCGCACAAATGCACCGTTGGTCTGGCGGACAGCGCGCAACGCCTTGGCGCGGTCGCTGGGCAAGCCTGCCGAGATACTATCGGCAAGCGTCTCAGTGCCGCCGCGCGGCATCGCGTCCGCCGCTAGGCCGCTTTCCCAAGCGCGCACTAGATTATCACTGCCCGCCGCCTGCACGCCGATCAGGCGCGGCACGCGATCGATCCAGCCCAGCTGATGTAGGTCGTGGAAGCCTTTATGCTGCCCGGCTAGGATGTTGCCGTCGCCAACGCTCACGATCAGCACGTCAGGAGCGCGCCAAGCCAATTGCTCGCATAGCTCAAAAGCGGCAGTTTTCTTGCCCTCGGTCGTGTACGGATTCATGCCTGTGTTGCGGCAATACCAGTTATAGGTGGCGCTCGCCTGCACGCTGAGCGCGTAAGCGTCGTCATATGTGCCATCTACCAGCAGGACAGTCGCGCCGTAGACCAAGAGTTGCGCGATTTTGGCAGGCGGCGCTTTGGCAGGCACAAAAATGACCGCTTTGATGCCAACGCTCGCGCACATGCCCGCTAAGGCGGCGGCGGCGTTGCCTGTGCTCGCCGTTGTGATGACCTTGACGTCTAGCTGCTGCGCACGGGCCACGACCATTGCACTGGCGCGATCTTTGAGCGAGCCCGTTGGATTGCGCGAGTCGTCTTTGAGCCATAAGGCGCGCAAGCCGAGCGACTTGGCAAGGCGCGGCGCGGCGATCAGCGGCGTCCAGCCGACGTGCAGCGGCGGAAAGTAGGCGGGCTCGCTCACGGGCAAGAGCGGCGCGTAGCGCCACATGCTCAGCGCGCTGAGCTGATCGGGCCTCACGGCGCGGCGCAGCGCGGCATAGTCATAGCACATATCCAGTGTGCCGACTGCGCCGCATATCGGACAAGTGTAGGTGACGGCGTCCAAGGCGTAGACGCGGTTGCACAAGGCGCACTGGTAATGAGTCAGGAAAGGATTGGTCATAAGGTCACTCAAGGGCAGGTGACGCGTCTCACCACGTCAAGGTGTGCGTCAAGAGCATTATCACTCACCACTGCAATCTGGCTGGGCATCGCTCATTGCCTGCCTGTGAAGCGGTAGCCGATGCCATACTCGCTCTGGATATAAGTCGGCGCTTTCGGATCGGGCTCGATCTTGCGACGCAAGTGCGAGACGTAGATGCGCGGGTAGTGATGCTCCGAGCGATACTCCGGCCCCCAGACCTGCTCCAGCAATTCGCCGAAGGTCAGCACGCGACCGCGATGCTTGACCAAAACGGCGAGCAGCTTGAATTCAGTTGGCGTCAGGCGTATCTCTTGCCCGTTCACCCAGACTCGGCGCGCGTTGATATCTACAGTCAAGTAGTCATCGCTATAGGCGACCGATTGTGAAGCCTCTTCATCGCGCGAGGCACGGCGCAGCAGAGCGCGCACGCGCGCATGGAACTCCAAGTTGCGGATTGGCTTGAGCATGTATTCATCAGCGCCCAAATTCAGACCGTGCGCGATATCCTCTTCCGTGATCGCAGTCGCAGTCATGATCAAGATCGGGACGTTGGAAAGCTCGCGAATGCGCTGGCAGACCGTCAAACCGTCCATCATCGGCAGCGAGACATCCAGCACGACCAAGTTCGGGCGCTGGTTGTGAAACATGCGCAGCCCTTCCAAGCCGTTGGTCGCCGAGATCGCCTCGTAACCGTGCTGCTTCAGATCGAGCTGCAGCAGACGGTTCATCTCGGCGTCATCTTCCACAATCAAGACCTTGACAGCCATAGCGCGCTTTCTGTTCTGGCGAAAAACAAGCCGCAAAAGCGTTTGTACGCTCATTGAATGATAAACTCAGGCGCTTGTCAAGGCGAGCCATGTTGAAAGGCCGAGCCAATCATCCAAGCGCATAACTCCCTACATTGCCGAGTGCCGCCCTGCCTTCATTTACCCTATCAGCCCATTGGCGCGGCTGCTTAGGCGTCACAAGTGCGAGCCCGATCTCGCCAAGCGGATCGGCAACGGCATTGGCTCGGCTTGCTTCTGACACGCCTATGTTTCAGAGAATCTGCAAGCGGTCGAGCTGCAATTGAATCAGCGAACTTCTGACGATGCCTGCCTGATGCAAGAGGGAGTGGGATCACCTAATCGCGAGAGCCCTTGGTGGCTCGATTGTGGCGGCGTGCTTTCACTCTCTCGCTTGAGAGGATATCAAAACGCGCTACAATCGCGGCGCAATCGAAACTTACCCTAGAGATGATAGCAGATGCGACGAATCGAGCCGCCTGGCGGCGCAGTGTACTACCAATTCGAGCTGTGGGCAAACGAGTCGGCGCTGCAGCACGGCATTTTCACACGCTTAGGCGGCAGCAGCCGAGCGCCTTTCGCCGCGCTCAACGTCGGCAGCACAGTCGGCGATGATCCACAGCAAGTGCGCGCTAATCTCAACCAAATTTACGAGACGCTTGGCGTGGACGGCAGACGCGCTTGCACGGTCTGGCAGGTTCACAGCGCCACGTGTATCGCGGTCGAGCAGCCGAGCCCGACGCAAGGGTGGTTGGCGCAGGCTGACGGCATGGTCACGAATCGGCGCGGCGTGCCGCTGATCATGCGCTTTGCCGACTGCGCGCCGATTCTGCTCTACGATCCGCGTCAGCGGGCGATCGGCATCGCGCACGCTGGCTGGCGCGGCACTGTGCGCGGCATCGCTCAGAGCTTGCTGCGCACTATGCAAGCGCTTTATGGCACACAACCTGCCGATGTGCAGGCCGCCATCGGGCCGAGCATCAGCGCAGCGCGCTATCAAGTTGGCGAGGAAGTGGTGCAGGCTGTGGCGCAAGCCTTCGGCACAACCGACGGTCTCATCCGCCGCGCTGAAGACGGCAGCGCTTACTTCGACCTATGGGAAGCCAATCGGCAGGCGCTGCTGCGCGCGGGCGTGCGCCAAATTGAGATCAGCGGCATTTGCACTGCCACGCGCACGGATGAGTTTTACTCACACCGCGCCGAAGGCGGCAAAACAGGTCGCTTCGCTGCGGTTTTCATGCTGAGGGAATGACCATGAGCGCACTTGCTGAACGCCTGAACGCTGTTCGCGCTGAAATCGCCGCCGCGTGCCGGCGCGCTAATCGCTCGCCCGACTCGGTCACCCTGGTCGCCGTCAGCAAATCGCAGCCGAGCGCCGTCATTCAAGAGGCGATACGCTGCGGGCAGCTGGACTTTGGCGAGAATCGCGTTGAAGAAGCGCTTGGGAAGATCGCCGAGATCGGCTGTGCCGCCACTTGGCACATGGTCGGGCATGTTCAGAGCCGCAAAGCCAAAGACGTGGTCGCGCTCTTCGATTATGTCCACTCGCTGGATAGCGTGCGGCTTGCTGAGCGCTACGCGCGGCTGCTGCTGAACGGCGGACGCGGAGATGGGCGCCCGTTCCGCGTCTTGATCGAGGTCAACATCTCGGGCGAGCCGAGCAAATACGGCCTGCTGGCAGCCAATTGGCAGCATGATCGCGCCGTGCGCGAGGCGCTGTGGTCGGAAGTGCGCTTGATGGTCGGCTTGCCGCAAGTGCAGATCGAGGGCTTGATGACCATTGCGCCGATTGTCAGCGACCCTGAGCAGGCGCGCCCGTACTTCGCGGCGCTGCGCGCGCTGCGCGACGCTCTCGCCGAAGATTTTCCGCAAGCGAGCTGGCGCGCGCTGAGCATGGGCATGAGCGACGATTACACGGTCGCCATTGAAGAAGGCGCTACGCACGTCCGCATCGGACGCGCTATTTTTGGTGAGCGTCGCTAAGTTAGATGCACGTCGCTTTACTCGCCACAGACCCCAGCGAAGCGCATGGCTGGAGCAACCACGCGCGCGAGCTAATCAATGCCTTGGCGGCGCACGGCGTGCAGCTCACGCTGATCACCTCGCGTCGCGCCGCTGCGCTCAACCTACCGAACACAACCGTCCAGCGCTGCCTGCCGAGCCTGACCGAGCCGTCGCGCGCGCTCAGACCGCGCCTATTGGCTGCCAATTGGATAGTGCGGCGCGTTGCTCGCCAAGCTGATTTGCTGCACGTGCTGACTGAGCCGTACGCGCTCGCCGCGCTGATGACGTCCAAGCCGTGCTTTGTAACCGCGCACGGCACGTATCTGCCTCAGACGGCACGGGCGCCTCTGTTCGGCGCGCTGTACCGACGCTTCTACCGCCGCGCTCAGATCATCTGCGTCAGTCGCTACACTGAGCGGCGCGTGCGTGCCATTTTGCCCAATGTGCGCACGCACGTGATTCCAAACGGAGTGAATCTGGCGCGCTTTGCGCAGCCGAGCAGCGTGCCGGTGCCAAAACGCGCGCCAACTGTGCTTTCAGTCGGTCAGATCAAGCCGCGCAAGGGCTTTTTGGAGATTGTCGAGGCGATGGCGCTCGTGCGCCGACAGATTCCTGAGGCAGAGGCTGTTTTCATCGGCAGCACGCAAGGCGATCCAGCCTACGTGGCGCGCCTGCGCGAGCGGATTGCCGCGCTTGGCTTGAGTCAAGCGGTTCACCTGCTCGGAAGGCTGCCCGAGCCCGAGCTTTTGGCGTGGTACGCTGCCGCCGATGTCTTCGCGCTGCACTCGCTCAATCAGGGGGAACAATTCGAAGGCTTTGGCTTGGTCTATCTTGAGGCGAGCGCGGCAGGTTTGTCAGTCATCGGCACGCGAGAGTGCGGCGCTGAAGACGCAATCCGCGACGGCGAGACAGGCTTTCTGGTGCAGCAAGGCGATGTGGCAGCCTTAGCGGCGTGTTTGGTGCGCCTGCTGCGCGATGCCGACTTGCGCAGGCAGCTCGGCGCAGCAGGACGCGCCTTTGCCGCGCAGCACACTTGGGAAGCAACTGCGCGGCAAGTCTTGGCGTGCTACGAAGACGCGCTCACGGCACAACGCTGTAGATGATCTCGAACAGATTGTTCGCCTCGCCAGCTGGGCCTTCGTCCACTTCTCTGTTCAGGTCAACGACCACGGCATCTCTGAAGTTGCTACCGACGTACGGCACGCCCGGATAGCTGATGACAACCGTGACCTGCTGCTGGCTCGCTAGGCCGGGCAAGTTCACCGCGCCATATACGTTTTGGAAAGACGCTGCCACAGCGAACGGACCCGCATTTCATGCTACCTTGATTGCGCACAGTCACGGTTAGGTTGAACGGCGTGTTCTGCCTGAGCGGATTCTGGCTGAGGAAGGCGCTTATGACAACCAAGTCGGGGTTAGGCGGCGGTGGTGGCGTCGGAGTTGCCACAGGCGTACGCGTAGGCGGGATAGGCACAACGGGCAACATGCGCGGATTGCCGAAGATGCTCACTAGGCGCTTGTCGCCAGTGACCCACGCAAACTGACCGTAGAAGTCGAACATGAACCACGTGTAGGTGCTGTTCGCGCCGATCAGCTTAACTTTCGTGCCGCGCGGCAGGCGCCCAATAGGCGGACTGTACTCAGGCCCTGGTCCGTAGCGCACGTTCACGAAATCATTCAGCACGGTCAGCTCGACGTAGTCGGGCGTGGGGGTTACCATGGGCGGCGGGGCAGTGGGTTGCGCTATAGTCGGCGGTGGCAAAGTCGGCTGCAGGACTTGGACGGGCGTATCCGGCAGGCGCTGCCCCGCTTTGTAGCGCGCCAGAGGCCGTCCGCTGCCTGTGGCGCTAACCTCGAAGATGATTGCGTTTTGCGTGGTCTCGCCGCCGCCGATGGATGGATCGAACGTGCCTTGCAGGGAAGGACGCGGCGCGAGAGTCTGCAGAGCGGCGTAGAGCTGAGCGCGTTGCGCGCCGACGAGCTGAATGGCGGCTAAGACGGCGTTAGCGGCATCGTAAGCAGCAGCAGCGATGCCATCAGGCGCCTCGCCAAAGGCTTCGAGATACGCTCTGACGAACGCCATGCTTTCGGGCGACGGATCGGAGAGCAGCCAGTTGGTGACGCCGATTATACCTGCCACAGGCGTCGCGCCCAGCCCATTGATGAACGCGCGATTATCGGCCTGATCGGTCACGAAGCGCCCTGCGAAGTTCGCTCTCCGCAGCGCTTGATATAGCTCGATCAGCTGAGGCATCCCGCCGAAGGCGACGATCGTATCAGGCTGCGATTGCAGCACCACTTGCGCAGCGCTCGCCACAGATGCATTCGGGTCTTGCAGGACAGGCGTGGCAACCATCTGGCGCTGCGCTAACGCCGTCACAAGCGCCGTCGTCGCTGAGGCAGCGCCGGCCGATGTGCCTTGATAGATCGCGATGCGCCGCGCGCCGAAGGTGCTGATCAGCATGTCGGCGAGCGCAGACATGCGCGCTGAGTCTGAAGCGCGGCTGCGGAAGCTACTGGTGGCAGGTCCGACGCGCACCTCGCTGTTGGTGGCAGCCGTGAAGAGCGGCGCGCCGCCGGGCGGGCGATTGGCGATCGCCTGGGCGAAGCCGGCGCTATCTGGCCCGAAGATCGCGCTCACGCCGAGCTGTTCTAGGCGGCTGATAGCGGCGATCACTTCTTCTTGCGTGCGCGCTTCCGCCACGGCGGGGCTGACGCCCACGCGCTGACCGTTCGGCAATTGCACGCCGCCGCGCTGATTGACCTGCTCTATGGCGAGGCGCACGCCGCGAAACGTGCTGCTATTGTTCGCGCCGATGATCCCGAAGATGATCGGTTGCGCTTGTGCCGAAGCCGCCACAAACGGCAAGGCAGACATGATTAACGCTAGGCTGATTGATAGAAGAAGCAATTTCCTCATGGTGCGTCTCCTTTCGGAGCGAATGATGGCTTCGCTTATTATACCGAGGAGAGACGTTCGACGTGACGTTGTCTTGCCCACGACTCTCCTGCGCTCGGCGCAGCGATGCGAATTAGTCGCCTGAAAAAAGTGACGGCGAAGTTCGTCAGGCGCCTGCAGTGCGCGCCGCACAGCGGACAGGCGAGCGGATCGTCCATCTGCTCAGCGGCGCGCCGCTCTTCAATCTCAACTCCGCACTCAGGACACACGAGTACGCAAGGCGGCATGGCGCTCTCACAACTTAATCTTGGTGCATCGTATCATTTTGGCGCGCCAGTGCAAGCCTTAACGCGGCTGCGCTCTTCGCAGCGCGCTGAAGGTGCGGTACACTTGGCAGCCATAACTGACCTCTGAATTCACTGACTGCCCTCCGATGAGAGCTGCTCATGAGCGCCGATGACCTGACGCCAATGCGCCAGCAATACCTCGAGATCAAGGCGCGCTATCCCGATAAAATTGTGCTGTTCCGCCTAGGCGATTTCTTCGAAGCCTTCGACGAAGACGCTGAGATCGTCGCGCGAGAGCTGGAGATCACGCTGACGGCGCGCCCCATAAGCAAAGGTCAGCGCGTGCCGATGGCAGGCGTGCCGTGCCGCGCCGTTGAGAGCTACATTGCGCGCTTGGTCGAGCGCGGCTATCACGTCGTGATCGCCGATCAAGTTGAGCCGCCGGGCAAGAAGTTAGTGCGCCGCGAAGTGACTCGTGTCATCACGCCCGGCACAGTCATCGATCCGAACATGCTCGATCAGCGCCAGAACAACTACCTGCTAGCGTTAGCGCCGCTCAAAAATCAGGCGGATGAGAAGTGGGCGCGTTGCGGCTTGGCATACGCCGATATCACGACCGGCGAATTCGCCGCCACTGAGCTCGGCGCGGAGGGCAGCGAGGCCGCGCTCGCCGTGCTGGAAGAGCTGGCGCGCTTGAAGCCACGCGAAGTGATCTTGCCCAAATCTTGGGTGGAGCGCGGCATCACCTTGCCGAATGGCGCGTATGCCACGCCCCTACCCGACCATCGCTTTGAGCTGGGCGCAGCCCAGAGCGCATTGCGCGCGCACTTCGGCGTGCGCACGTTAGATGGCTTCGGCTTGGCGGATAAGCCGCTCGCCGTGCGCGCCGCCGGCGCGTTGCTCGCCTACCTGCGCGAGACGCACGGCGGCAATTTGGCGCAGCTCACGACCTTGCGCACGTATTCCACAGCAGGCTACATGGTGCTGGACGCCACCACGCGCCGCAATTTGGAGCTGACCGAGACCATTCGCGGCGGCAAGGTGCAAGGCTCATTGCTGGAGGTGTTGGATCAGACGGTCACGCCGATGGGCAGCCGTCTGTTGCGCCAGTGGATCGGTCAGCCATTGCTGGATCTAGCGCGTCTGAACGCGCGCCTTGACGCTGTGGCTGCGCTCCACGCCGACGGCGTGCGCCGCGCTGAGGTATTCGCCGCCCTCAAGCCAATTGCCGACCTTGAGCGGCTGACCAACCGCGTCCTGAGCGGCGTCGCCTCGCCACGCGACTTGATCGCGCTGCGCAACAGCTTGGAGAGCGTCCCTGCGCTGCGCCAAGCGCTCAGCGACCTGCCGCCTCTGCACAGCATCCGCGAGCGGCTCGATCCATGCCGCGAGGTGAGCGAGCTGATCGCTGCTGCCATTGCCGATAATCCGCCCGCTGTCTTGCGCGATAAAGTCGGCGTGATCCGAGAGGGCTATAGCGCTGAGCTGGATCGCTTGCATCAGAGCGTGAGAGGAGCGCGCGAATGGCTCGATCAGCTCGAGGCGCGCGAGCGAGCGCGCACAGGCATCAAATCGCTCAAAGTCGGCTACAACAAAGTGATGGGTTACTACATCGAAGTCAGCAGCGGGCAGGTCGGCAAAGTGCCAAGCGACTACTTTGAGAAGGCGACGCTCGCCAATGCCAAGCGTTACGTCACAGCCGAGCTGAAGGAATACGAGACGCTGCTGCTGAACGCCGACGAGCAGATTCTAGCGCTAGAGGAGCGCCTATTTCGCGATGTTTGCGCGCGGATCAGCGCGCATGGCGATAGCTTGCTGCGCACAGCGCGCGCTGTTGCACATGCCGATGTGTTCGCCGCACTGGCGGAGACGGCAGCCTGCGAAAATTACACGCGACCGACGCTGAGCGACGACGAGCGCTTGATCATTCGCGAAGGCCGGCACCCTGTGGTGGAGCGGACGTTGCAAGGCGAGCGCTTCACGCCGAATGACACTTACTTCGATGCTGAGGAGCGCATTCATATCCTGACCGGCCCGAACATGAGCGGCAAGTCCACTGCTATCCGTCAAGTGGCGCTGATCGTGCTCATGGCACAGATCGGCAGTTTTGTGCCAGCTGCTGAGGCGCATATCGGCCTGGTAGATCGCATTTTCACGCGCATCGGCGCGCAGGATGAAATTCACGCCGCGCAATCCACGTTCATGGTTGAGATGGTTGAGACGGCGTTGATTCTCTCATGCGCCACGCCGCGCTCGCTGCTGATTTTGGACGAGATCGGACGCGGCACCAGCACGTATGACGGCTTGGCGATCGCGCGCGCTGTGTTGGAGTACATTCACAATCATCCGCGCCTGAATTGCCGCACGCTCTTCGCCACGCACTATCACGAGCTGACAGAGCTGGAGAAAATCCTGCCGCGCGTGCGCAATTACAACGTGAGTGTGCTGGAAGACGGCGAGCGGATCGTCTTTTTGCACAAAGTGGTGCGCGGCGGCGCCGATCGCAGCTATGGCATTCACGTGGCGCAATTGGCGGGCTTGCCGAAAGCTGTTGTGGCGCGCGCGCGAGAGATTCTGAAAGAACTCGAAGCGAACGGCGCCAATTTCTCGTTCAAGGATACCTCAGGCGCGTCAAAACGCGCCGATTGCAGCAGCGCAGGCGCGCAAATGCCACTTTTCGCGCCACCTGAGCATCCTGTTGTGACGGCGCTGAAAGCGCTACGCGTCGAAGAGATGAGTCCGCTGGAAGCGCTGACCAAGCTCTATGAGTTACAACGCATGGCGCGCGAGATGTGAGCTAAACTTTGAGAAATTCGCCTTGATACAAGCCAGAGCGATGATCTCATGCCTATCCCTGACTTTCAGACGCTGATGCTGCCCATTTTGCAGCTCGCCGGCGACGGTCAGCTGCACAAACTGCGCGACGCGGTCGCCGCGATGAGCGACGCTTTCAACTTGACCGAAGCCGAGCGCAATGAGATGATCGGCAGCCGTCTGCAACCAAGGATTTATAGCAACGTGAGCTGGGCGGTCACATACTTGCGCGCAGCGCGCTTGCTGGAAAGTCCATTGCGCGGCACGTTTCGGATCACGGACCGCGGCTATGAAGTCCTCAGCGCGAACCCGAAGCGCATTGACGTTCAATACTTGAAGCGCTTCCCAGAGTTCGTGGAGTTCTACGCGGCAGCGCGGGCGGACAGTCGCGCGCCGAGCGCAGGACAAGGCGCTCAGATGCACGAACCGCCGGCTGAGAACATCAGCCCTGATGAGCGCCTAGAGATCAGCTATAGGGAACTACAAAAGGCGCTCGCTCGCGATCTGCTCGAGCGAATCAAGCACTGCTCGCCGCGCTTCTTCGAGAATCTGGTGATAGACCTGCTAGTGAAGATGGGCTACGGCGGCTCTGTGGAGGATGCAGGCAAAGCCATCGGGCGGAGCGGCGATGGCGGCATTGACGGCGTGATCAAAGGCGACATTTTGGGGCTGGACGAAGTGTACGTCCAAGCCAAGCGCTGGGAAGGCGCTGTTGGCACGCCAGTAGTGCGCGATTTCGTCGGCGCGTTGGAAGGCAGGCGCGCTAGGCGCGGCGTGCTGATCACAACGTCTAGCTTCACGGATGACGCCAGAAGATACGTCGAGCGGATCGAGAAAAAGATCGTGCTGATTGATGGCGAGCAGCTTGCGCAGTACATGATTGATTTCAACGTCGGCGTGGCTGAGGAGCGGCGTTACGTCATCAAGCGCTTGGATGAAAACTACTTCTCCGGGGATGCGTGACAGCGGCTAGAACGGCGCGTTCTCCAAGCGCCAACGGCTGCCTTGCGCTAGAAAGACATAGGTCTGGTTGAGCGCAGCGACGAAGACAAGTTCACCGCGCTCGAAGCGCTGCACCTGAGCGCCTGTGCTGCTCTCGGGCGCGAGCGCCCAGCCTAGGCCGTTGCGCGCTGCGGCGTTCAGCGCCCAGACCTTGCCGAAGCCGCGAATGGGCGCGATTCTGCCGCTCGGCGCGCTTTCGCTGAGGCTCGGCTGAACGGGATCAACGCCCTCAAGCCAAGTGTCAACGTAGCGCGCATACTGACCCGTGTTGAAGATCGCGTAGATCGTGCCGCTCGGCACATCAGCCAGCGCTGAAATCCACACCATGCGTCCGTTTTCGAAGTCTTGCACCGCGCCGTTGACGGGCGTAGCGAGGCTCAGAGCGCAGCCGAGCGCCTGCCGCAATTCAGGATCGCGGTTGTAGAGCGTGGCGAAGCCGCCTTGCGGCGCGATCGCGCAAGTGCTCACGGCGGAGAGCGGATCGGGCGTATCGGTATACGTGACGGTGAAAGACGGTGTGAGAGTCGGCGTCAGCGCTGGTGAGCGCGTGGGCGTCGCGGTCGGGCGCGGCGTCAGGGTTAGGTTGATCAGCGGCGCGATGACAGGCGTAGGCGAGAGATTAGGCGTCGGCGGCCGCGGCGTGGCGGTCACGATCAGGACGATTGGCGCCGCTGGCGGCTGCGGCGCGCAGCCAACTAACATCAGCAGAGCTGAGAACAGCGCGATGCGCAGCATGGCTCACGAGATGGCGGCGTCCAGCTTTGCAAGGCGGCGGCGATTCACGTGGAAGGCAATGGTGACCGTCAAGATGCTGAAGGCGTACAGACCGAGCAGGACGCTCATGAACATGCCCATCGTGACAGGATCAACAGTCGGCGTGATGATCGCCGCGATGACCGCTGTGCCGACGATTGCTTGCCGCCAGTATTTAACCATGCCGCTCGGCGTTACTATGCCAAGCCGCCCTAGCGCATAGAAGATCACAGGCGTCTCAAAGGCGACGCCATGCCAGAGCAGGACGGTCGTCACGAACGTGATGTACTGCTCAGCTGTCCACTGGATGACGAAGATATCCGCCTGAAAATTTTTTAGGAAGTTGATGTAGATCGGGATCAGCACGAACCAAGTGATCGCTAAGCCGACCAGGAAGAGCAGCGTCGTGATCGGCAGGATAGTGAACAGCCAACGGCGCTCCTTGCGCGTCAAGCCAGGCACTATGAACATGAAGAGATGATAGATGATGACTGGCATCGCTAAAATCACGCCAAGCATCAGCGCGACGCGGAAAAAGATGACGATAGAGTCCGCTGGACCGAGAATGGCGAGGCGCTCGCCATAGGCGGACTTCATGTACTCGATCACAGGGTTGGTGAAGGCGAGCGAGAGCAACATGCCGATCGCGATAGAGAGAACGACGCGCACCAAACGGCGGCGCAGCTCGTCCACATGCTCGAAGAAAGTCATCAGCTTGCCGCCCTCTTCGGGCTCGGGCTCAGGCGGCAGGTCAGGCGCTTGCGGCGGCTTGGGCGCTATTTGGGCAGCCATGCGTCATACCGTTTCGTGTCCTCTGAACGGCCCAAGTCAGGCGCCGAGTCAGCGGCTGGCTCGGCGCTATCGGGTTGCACGCCGTTGGGCGCTTCTGGGTTGTGCCTTGAGGCGGCTGGCGACATGGCACGACTCAATTCGGCGTTGATGGCGCGATTCACCTGTTGCACCAGATTCACGCGATGGCGCGGGAACGCTTCGGGCAAGTGAATTTGAGCGCTCTCCAGCTCCTTGCGCACCTGACTCCACGCCTCTTCGGTCATGCGGCGGAATTGCGCCATGTAGCGCCCGAGGTAGTATGCCCATTGAACCATCCGCTTCGGCCCTGCCACCACGAAGGTCAGGATGAAAATCAAGATCAGCTCGGCGGGGCCGATACCAAAAAAGTTCATGTCTCAGTCGCCTCACCACTTGATGGCGCGCTCAACATCGCTTGACGCGGCGAGAGCGCACCCAATACCCCATTGACGAATCGCGCTGTATGCTCTGCGCCGAATAGCTTGGCGAGCCTGACAGCCTCGTCAACAGCGACTGCGAAGGGTACTCGCTTGCCGATAGCGAATTCATAGAGCGCCATGCGCAATATGTTTCGATCGATGATCGCCATCTGCTCGATTGGAAACTCAGTGGCGAGCGGCGCAATCAGCGAATCCAGCAGAGGGTAGACCTCGCGCACGCCGTTCACAAGACGATAAGCGTAGCGGCGCACTTCGGGGTGAACCTTGCGCCGTTCAGCTAGGGCGGCAAGTCGCGCCGATAGCACATCTTCCACGCGATGAGCAGTACAATCAAGCTCGTAGAGCGCTTGTAGGGCAACAACACGCGCCAAGCGGCGTCTCGAAATAGACACGGTTACATCCTTAAGTCACGATCAGCTACGTTGGATTGATGAACGACTCTCAATCCTACCACATTGTAGCAAGCTCTGCATTTCAGAGGCAACAGGATAACCGTGACAAGCGCTCGGCGCGATGCGCACCGAGCGCGTTTGGCGGTAAAATGGCTGCCGAGGCTTGAAACGAGATGAACAGACAGCAATTTTTGATCGGCGCAGGGCTCGGCTTGCTGCTGGGCAGCGCAGGCTTGGCGATGTCGTTCGGCTGTGTGGCGCTCTTCGGCGTCCAAATTGTAGCGATTGGCTTGCGGCTATCGCCTGATGACTTTCCAACAGACTTGCGCGTTATCTTGACGCTGCTCGGCGCGCTCGGGGCGGCGATCTGGTTCGCAGCAGGACTCGGCACTGCGTGGTATTCAGTCTGCTGCGCGCGCTCTGCTGAGCAAAAGGTCAACCCGCTGATGTGGTACACAGGCGCGCCGAGCATTCCGCGCTTCACGCCGCCCATTCCCCCGCCTGAGGCGGCTTACTCTAGGCTGAGCCATCAAGCCTTTCAGTTGGGCAGCGGGCGCGCTCAAGGCGAGATGCCCGCTCATTTAGAGCGGACGCAAGCGCTGCCCATGCCGCCGCTGCTCTCTTACGAGAGTCTCTTTCCAACTGAGCAGACCGCTCGGCTGCCGCCTGCGCCTTCCGCTGCAGTGGACGCCCCTGACGCCGCGCCGACTGTGCCGCTGCCGCAGGATGCCTAGCTTGCCTATTGCACGGCGCGCTATAGTAGACTATAAAACTGATAAAACTTGAGAGGCTCAGACGTGCCGAACAAGCACTTCGTGCGCTGATTTGGAGCAAGACGATGGGCGCGGGATCGCCTAACGAGATAAATCTTGAGAATCTGATGCAGCTTGGCATCAACGCGGCACGCAATAGGAATAAAGAAGCCGCTAAAGGCATTTTCACCCAGGTGTTGAACGTCGATAGGCGCAACGAGCGCGCGTGGCTATGGCTGGCAGCTGTTGAGGACGATCAGACAGAGCGCCGCCGCATTTTGCAGACAGTTTTGAGCATCAACCCTGAGAACGAGAAAGCGCGCGAGCTGCTCGAGGCGATGGATCGCGCTATTGAGCGCAGCGAGCGTGCCTCAATGATATTTGGTATTCGCTTGATCATCGGCTTGATGATCGCGGTGATCATCGTCGGCATTTTAGCGTACATCATCTCGGGCTGAACGGGGGAGCGTAGCGTGGCGAGCGAAGAAGTCAGCCGATTGCTCAGAGAAGCGCGCAGGGCAGTCGCAATGGGCAATAGGTCTGAAGCGCGCAAGCTGCTGGAAGACGCGCTGACAATTGACGATAGCAACGTGCAAGCATGGTTGCTATTAGCGCGTGTGGTGGATACGCCGCGCGAGCGCCGCATTTGCTACGAGAACGTGTTGGATATCGATCCCAACAATAGCGAGGCGAGGCGCGCGCTGGAGGCGCTCATGCCTTCGCCGCCGTCTTCGACTGCGCCCAGGGCGCCGAGCGTCAGCGCGGCGCGGCGTGCGCCCGCTCAGCTGCCCGTCAAGCCGCCCGCTAAGCCTGCCGGCAAAACAACGCCCGGCACAGCTATGGCATGGCGCAGTCAACGCAAAAGCGCAGGGCCGAATCCGCTCCTCATCATCGTCGGGCTCTCTGCTATAGCGATAGCAGCAGGCTTGTTCGTGGTGAGCAATCCCGAGGCGATCATCGGCACTGCTACGCCGTCCCCTACAGCGGTCGCGCTTGCGGGGACAGGCACGCCGCCGCCAACTGCGACTCGACCAATTGTGATTGTGACCGTTGTGCCGAATCCGTTCGGCGCGCCGCCGACTTGGACGCCTTCCGCCACGCCGACTTTGCCGCCCACTGAGACGCCGCTGCCGACTTTGCCGCCGCTCAGCTCCTACAGGCTGCTCTTCGTGCGCGAAGTGAACGGTTTGCCTGCGCTGTTCAGCAGTCGCGGCGATGGCAGCGACGTGCGGCGCCTGACGCCCGAAGGCGCGCCTTTCACCTTCCCTGCTTGGTCGCCTGATGGGACGCGCATTGCGTACACGACGCTCGTGGACGGCCGCGAGCAGATTTTCGTGGCAAATGCCGATGGTAGCAATGCGCAAATGGCACTGGAGATGCCCAACACACGCGCGCGCGCCGTCTCTTGGTCGCCTGATGGGCGAGCAATCGCCTTTTCCTCAGATGACGTGCAGGTGGATGATATCTTCATCTATCGTTTCGGCGAGCCGACCGTGCAGCGTATCACGGATGGGCGCGGTATTGAGACCGATCCTGCTTGGTCGCCTGATGGGACGAAGATCGCCCATGCGGCTGCTCCGAGCGGGCGCGGC
>JAGHYP010000309.1 GCA_017743585.1 Chloroflexota bacterium | reverse complement strand
GGAGCGGGTCTCGGTCGGCGTCAGCATCGGCATCCAACCCAGCATTGATGCCACGCTCGCCATCATCGAGAAGCGCTTGCGCGAAGGCTATCGGCGCATCAAGCTGAAGATCAAGCCCGGCTGGGATGTTGAGCTGTTGCGCGCTGTGCGCAGCGCCTACCCTGATCTCCCGCTCATGGCGGATGCCAACAGCGCCTACACGCTCGAGGAGGCGCCGCGCCTCAAGCAACTGGACGACCTGAACCTGCTGATGCTTGAGCAGCCGCTCGGTCACTCGGATATCTATCAACACAGCAAGCTGCAGGCACAGCTGCGCACCCCGATCTGCCTCGATGAGAGCATTCACAACGCCGACGACGTGCGCATGATGTTGCTCCTCGGCGCGGGCAAGATCGTGAATTTGAAGCCGGGGCGCGTCGGCGGCTTGGTTGAGTCGCTCAAGATTCACGAGCTGTGCCGCTCAGAGGGCGTGCCGTTGTGGATCGGCGGCATGTTAGAGACAGGGGTCGGCAGGGCGGCGAACTTGGCGCTCGCCTCGCTGGCGGGCGTGACCTTGCCGAGCGACATCAGCGCCACCAATCGTTATTATGAGCCTGATCTGACAGAAGAGATCTTCACGCTGAACGCTGAAGATTCGACGATCGACGTGCCGAAAGGGGTCGGACTCGGCGTGAGGGTCAATCGTGAGCGTTTGGCGGCTGCCGAAGCGGCATACTACAAGGCAGCGGCCGCCCTAGGTTGATTGACGCACAGTTGGAGGGGAATTTAGCCATGCAGAACCAAGACAGCGCGGCGGTGAGCAACTTTGACGGTCTGATAACGTCTTTTATCGGAAGCGGCGTGATGGCAGAGGCGATGATCGGCGGCCTGCTGAGCAAGGGCGTGATGCGACCCGAGCAGATCATCGCCGCCGATCCATTGCCTGAGCGTTGCGCCACCTTGCAGGAGCGCTTCGGCGTTCAGACGACGACGCAGAATCCCGAGGCAGTCCGCGCAGCGGATATCCTGATCCTGAGCGTGAAGCCGCAAGTCTTGGATCGCGTGTTTGCCGATATCGGCGAGCTGGGCAGCTTGCCGAAGCTGGTCATCAGCATCGTCGCGGGCGCGACCATTGCGCAGATCAGCAACGGCTTGGGCAACCCGAACGTGGTGCGCTCCATGCCGAACACGCCTGCGCGCATCGGGCAAGGGATCACGGTCTGGACGGCGACTGCGAGCGTGCCAGAGGCGCGCCGTGAGCAAGCGCGCGCGATCCTCGCCTCGTTTGGGCAAGAGATTTTCGTGGAAGATGAGCATTACCTAGACATGGCGACGGCGCTCAGCGGCACAGGCCCAGCGTACGTCTTCATGTTCATGGAAGCCATGATTGACGCAGGCGTCCATCTCGGTTTTCCGCGGCGCATTGCAGAGCAGCTGGTGATTCAGACCATGCGCGGCTCGGTGGAATACGCAGCGCAGAGCCGTGAGCATCCTGCCGCGCTGCGCAACCAAGTGACCAGCCCGGGCGGCACGTCGGCAGAGGCGATCTATCACCTTGAGAAAGGCGGCTTGCGGACTGTGATTTCGCGCGCGATCTGGGCGGCGTATCAGCGCAGCGTGGCGCTTGGCGCGGGCAAAAAAGTGGCGCACGAGCCGCGCGTGGCGCGCAACCCTGACGTCCTCGAAGGCGACCGCTGAGCTATGAAAGTTGCCCGCCGCTCAAAGATATGCTATTGTGTGCTGTGCGCACGCCATTTTGTGCCAGTCGCTGCTAGAGAGAGCTAGGCGCTCGGCTCTGCGGCGCTAGAAAGAGTGTTTTTATGAGCGTTCGTCGCGCTGTTTATCCTGGCACGTTCGATCCTGCGCACTATGGGCATATTGATATTGCCTCGCGCGCCGCTCGCGTCTTCGATGAAGTCTTCGTGGCAGTCTACGCCAATCCTGTCAAAGCCAAGAGCGTGCTGTTCAGCGTGGAAGAGCGCGTGGCAATGCTGCGCGACGTGCTGGCGCATATGCCGAACGTAAAAGTTGCGCCATACCACGGGCTGACTGTAGACTATGTGCGGCAAGTTCAGGCGATGGCGATCATCCGCGGCTTGCGCGTCTTCTCGGATTTCGAGCTGGAGTTCCGGATGGCGCTCGCCAACCGCCGCTTGGCGCCTGAGATCGAGGTGGTGACTTTCATCGCCGATGAGCGCCATTTGCATCTCAGCTCCAGCACAGTGCGCGAGATTGCCTCGCTCGGCGGCGACGTCTCGACAATGGTGCCGCCTGTGGTGAACGCCGCGCTGATCGCCAAATTCAGGGAGCGGCATCAAAGCGGCGTCGAGAGCGACTACATGGTCAGCTTGCACGATTGAGGTCGGATGAAGGGAGAGATCAATGGATATCCAGCATCTGGTGGATCGTCTTGAGGAGCTGATTGACGAAGGGCGGCACATTTGGTTCACCAAGATGACCATGATTGATGAGGAGCGCGCCCTTGAGATCATCGATCAGATGCGCATTTCCATCCCTGAGGAGATCGAGAAAGCGAACCGCGTGCTGAATCAGCGCGATCGCATCCTGGCGCAGGCGAACGAAGAAGCAGCGCGCATCATTGACCTTGCCCGCGAGAAGGCGGAGACCCTGATTCAGCGCGATGCAATCGTGCAAGCTGCTCAAAGTCGCGCCGCCAACATCATCGAGCAGGCGCGCCAAGAGGCTGAGCAAATGCGCGCCGACGCCGATAACTACGTGCTAGAGG
>JAGHYP010000308.1 GCA_017743585.1 Chloroflexota bacterium | reverse complement strand
GACCTTGACGTGCAGCGAAGGTTCGAACAAAAGCGGATAGAACTCTGCTTCAGACATGAGCTACCTCTGCGCAGGATTAATCATCTTGCAAGGCTGAGAGCCGCCTCGACAAAGCGCGCCAACGGCCACAAAACAAGCACCAGCAGCGTCAGCAGCAACCGCCTGAGCGCTACCGTGCGCCAGTGCTGAGCGAAGCTCTCCGCTGCTGTGTCCCCTTCAGCGCCGTCGCCTGACCGTGCGCTTCACCTCGCTCTGATCCACCACAACGCGCTGCTTCTGAATGATCGGATAGTGGCAGTTCTTGTACTTTTTGCCGCTGCCACACGGGCACGGGTCGTTGCGCCCCGTGCGACTCCAAATATCGGCGCGGTCGGGCTCAGGCGCGCGCTCGCGCGCAGGCTGCGGACGTGCAGCTGATTTCAGGCGGTCATAAGCGCTGATCGAGGCGTGCGTGGCACGCACCTGCTTGGCGCCAATCGTGTTCAGCGCGCCGTTGCTCATGCCGATAGCAGGCGCTGTAGGCTTCCTTGGCTCAACTTGGATGTGCAAGACTGTCCGCACGATGCCGCGCCGTATCTCAGCTTGCAGCGCTGTCCACATCTGATAGGCTTCGCGCTTGTATTCTACGAGCGGGTCGCGGTTGCCAATTGCCACTGACCAAATGCCTTCGCGCAGCGCGTCCAAGTCAGTCAAATGGCGCACCCAGAGCTGATCCATTGTGAATAGGATCACATCGCGCTCCAACTGGCGCATCGCTTCGGCACCGCGCGCTGCTGTGACAGCCGCCTCGATGCCGTTGTAGACTTCAAGCGCGCCTTTGGTCAGCTCAAGCGCGATTCCCTCTTCGTCCATCTGTGCCCAGCGCTCAGGCTTGATCCAAGATGGCACAGGATATAGCGCTAGCGCCGCGCGATATAGGTCTTCAGGCTTCCACGCCTCATCGTCGTCGCTCCTAGGCGGCACATCTGTGTAATACTCGCTGACAAGCGCCGTGATCTCTTCCGCGATCCATTTCTCGATCTGCTCGCGCAGGTTCGGCGCCTCCAGCACCTGACGGCGCTGCTTGTAGATCACCTCGCGCTGCTTGTTGACCACGTCGTCGTATTCCAGCACGCGCTTGCGCAGGTCGAAGTTGTAGCCTTCAATGCGAATCTGGGCCTGCCGGATCGAGGATGAGATCAAGCGATTTTTGATCGGCTCATCCTCAGGCATCCGCAGCGTCTTCATCAAGTTCTTGATGCGCTCGCCGCCGAAGCGCCGCATCAGCTCGTCTTCCAGCGAGAGATAGAACTGCGATTCGCCCGGATCGCCCTGCCGCCCTGCGCGACCGCGCAGCTGATTATCAATGCGGCGCGCCTCGTGACGCTCAGTGCCGATCACATACAGTCCGCCGGCAGCCACCACGACCTCGCGGTCACGGCTGCATTCCGCCTTCGCCTCCTCAAGCGCGGCCTGCCACTGCTCGCGCGTCGCCTTGGTGATATCTATGCCTTGCTTGCGCAGCTTATCGCGCGCGATGCCTTCAGGATTGCCGCCTAGCAAGATATCCACGCCGCGCCCCGCCATATTCGTGGCAATGGTCACGGCGCCCGGACGCCCCGCCTGCGCGATAATGATCGCCTCGCGCTCGTGATGCTTCGCGTTCAGCACGTTATGCGGGATGCCCGCCTTATCCAGCATCTTGCTGAGCCGCTCGCTGGTCTCAATGGCGACCGTGCCGATCAAAATGGGCTGCTTGCGCGCATGGCGCTCCTTGACATCGCGCAAGATAGCATTCCACTTGGCGCGCTCATTCATGAAGACCAAATCCTCGTGGTCAATGCGAATGGTGGGCAAGTGCGTCGGAATGGCGACCACTTCCAGCTTGTAGATCTGCCAGAACTCATCCGCTTCTGTGAGCGCCGTGCCGGTCATGCCGCTCAATTTCTCGTACAGACGGAAATAGTTCTGGAAGGTGATCGTAGCGAGCGTCACGTTCTCGCGCTGGACGGTCACGCCTTCCTTCGCCTCGATCGCTTGATGCAAGCCTTCCGCAAAGCGCCGCCCATACATCGGACGCCCTGTGAACTCGTCCACGATGATGACCTGCCCATTCTCGACAATGTAATCTCTATCGCGCTTGTAGATGACCAGCGCGCGCAGGCTGTTATCGAGGTAAGGGATCATCTCAGAGTTCTCAGGTGCGTAAAGCCCATCGCCTTGCAACAAACCCGCGCGCCGCAAGCGCTGTTCGATCTTCTCCGTGCCCTGCTCGGTCAGGAAGACCGTGCGCGTCTTTGGGTCTTCCACGTAATCGCCATCGGGCGCTTTGGCGGCGATGCTCTCTTCGCTGCTCGGTCTGAGGTCGCGCACCAGCTTGGCGAAGAGCTGATAGTACTCGCGCGGCTGCTCAGCCACGCCGCTGATGATGAGCGGCGTGCGCGCCTCGTCAATCAAAATGTTGTCAACCTCATCCACAATGGCGTAGACGTGGCCGCGCTGCACTATCTCATCCTTGGTGCGCACCATGTTATCGCGCAGATAATCAAAGCCGAACTCGTTGTTCGTGCCGTAAGTGATATCCGCCTCGTAGGCTTCGCGGCGCGAGATCGGGCGCAGGCATTGGTAGCGGTCATCGTCGCTGGCGAAGGTTGGGTCGTAGAGGAAAGAGCCGCGCGATGGATCCGCTGCCGCGTTTTGAATGACCGCTGCGCGCAGCCCTAAGAAGTGATAGATCGGCCCCATGCTCTGC
>JAGHYP010000307.1 GCA_017743585.1 Chloroflexota bacterium | reverse complement strand
ATCACGACCCGCGCGCCGCCGTGGATTGGACGATGAGGCTGGCGAAGCCGATGCGCGGCATGCCGACCGCCGAGCGCCGCGCCCTGCTGGAGCAAGGCTTAGAGGCGGCGCGCCGCACGCGCCAAGCTGCCGGCGAGGCATTTCTGCTCAGGGCGCTTTACGATGTAGCCCGCCAGCCTGAGGAGCGCGCGCTACCGCCAGCAGGCGCTGGATGCCTTTGCCCAGCTGGAGCGCGCCGCCGGCACCGCGCACGGCGCGCAGCGCGCCATCACCTTCCAAGTCTATGCGCTCCTTCAAAAAGAGCTGCGCAATTATGCTGAGGCGCGGCGCTTGTTCGGACGCGCTGTGGACGCCGATCCGAGCCATGCGCCGGCGTGGCAGGCGTACGCGCTCTTCGAGAAAGAGCAGCATAATTTTGACGAGGCGCGGCGCCTGCTGGAGGAAGGCTTGCGGCGCGTCCACGATAGGCGCGGCAAGGGCTTGCTGCACTCAACACTGGGCGATCTCTTGGCGGGCGGCGGCGATCTGGCGGCTGCGGAGAGTCACTTCCGCAAGGCGCTGGAATGCGACGACCGAGACGCCTTGACGCATTACTATTTCGCCACAAGAGTCTTGCTGCGCACGGGTCGGCGCCCGGAAGCCTGCCGTCATCTGTGCCGCGCCAAGGCGCTGCGCGCCAGGAAGCCACACGAGCGCGAGATGATCGAAAAAGCGCTTGAGCGCAACGGCTGCCAATGCAACGGCTCGCGCTGAGCAGCGGCGCATCCGGCGCATCTAGCGCAGCAAATGCTCGGCAGGGCGTGCGCACAACCTTCGGGCGCGTTGCCGCTTCAGCGCACAAAGGCGCTCGCGCGCGAACTCGCGCCCTGACCAAACGCGACAAGCGCGGAAAATCTCCGCGCTTGCCCATAGCTTCAGTCTGCGAAGGCTCAGCGCCTTCAGTTGATCGGCGCTTCGACCGTGTAAGGCTCGCCGAGCTTGGTCAGGCGCACATCAAGCTTGAAACGCACCTCGATGTCTTCAGGCGAGCCCGTCAGCATGGCGGCCGTCTGCCCCTCTACCACCAGATCGAGCGCGACGTTGAAGCCGCGGAACGTGCCATCTGTGCCGTAATAATTGGTGCTAGCCACCTTTGCCTCGCTGAAGAGCGCGCCCAGCAACGGCAAGAAGTTGCCCAGCTGCGCCACGTTCGGATCGTCTTGCGGGATGATCTGCGAGAGCACCTCAGCGATGTTCGGATCGGCTAAGGCCTGCAAGAACGGCTTCAGGTCAGTTGTGGCGGTGATGGCGCGCGTGCTGACCTCAATGGTCGGGCCGTTCGCAGCGCTGTAAACGGTCTGAATCTTGCTCGCCAGCCGGCTGAGCCTCGGATCGGTCAGGTTGCCCAGCAAGCCGCTTAGGTCGCCACCGATGTTGCCGCCAATGTTGCCGCCCATATCGCCGCCCAAGCCGCCTAGACTGAGCTGCCCAGGCGACACCTTCTGCCAGGCATTCGTGCCGTCGAGACCCTTGAAGTAGATTGCGCCGTCCACAATCCGAATTTCCACGCTGCCCGATTGGCTTGTAGGGCCGCTCAAAGAAGCGTCCATCGCCACCCTGAGGGCTAAGCCCGCGAGCGCCTGCATCGGGTCGAGTGCCGTCAAATCCACTTTGCTCAGGTCGAGGCCGCCGTCGCCCTTCACCTTCAGCGCCAGATCATCCTCTCCCAAGCCTTCGATCGTGGCGTCCACTGTGAAGTTCATGGCAAAGGAGCTGAGCTTCGCGGCGTTCTCGCCTGTGGCAGCGGCGATCAGAGCGCAGTCGCTGGCGCCGATGCCGGGCGGGCAATCCTGCGCCGAGACGCTCAGCGCAGGCACGAACGCCAGCAGCGCGATCAAGGCGAGCACTGTGAACTTGTAAAGCGAGATTTTCATCGGTTGAACCCCTATCTTTGCTACCCTGAGAAGCACACCAAGCGCTCGAGAGCGCTTCTAAGCTCATATACGCAGGCGGTCGAGAATGCGTTGCACAAGCCGCGTGACGATCGTCTGCGCCGCAGCGAGAACGGCGATCCTCAAAATGGCGCTGAGGCAACCTGAAGACATTCTTGACCTTCCGCGCTCACGGCCTAGTGTATCGAGTCTCACACTATTCTAGCAAGCGCCCCTGCGTGAGAAATCCGTGAGAGCGCGAGAGCATGAAATTTTTTGTTAGAATCCTGCGCCGAGCGGCGACCAATGCCGACGTTTGCTCTGCGCGCGCTCCAGCACTTGCTGGATGTGTTCATCGGTCACGGCGCGCTCGAAGCTTCGGAAGCCCGCCAAGCGGAAGCCGTGCTTGGCGGCGATGGCGGAAATTTCATACGCTTGCGCCGCCGTCAACGTCTTGCCAATGCTGTAATCTTCGTAGCGCCCTTCCATCGCCAGCGCCATGGTCTCCGCCATGCAAGCGAACGCCTTGCCCTTCGGAAGGCCGAAATCGAAGTGAAAATCCACCGCGCCGGGCACCTCGACCATGCCGCCTTCGATGACCAGCACATCGTCGCGCTCTTGTGCCACGCGCGGCGAGACGTCGCGCGGGCGCGCCACATCGCACACAACGGCGCCGGGCTTCAAGTGCTGCGGAAAGATGATAGCCTCTACGGCGCTCGTCACGGTCAGGATCAGATCGGCGTCGTAGATCGCGCTCAACTCAGTGCCGCTGGCGACGTGCGCCCTCTTGCCCGCGCAACGCTCGCGCACTTCGGCGAGCGCCGCCTCGCGCCTGCCGACCAGCACGAGCT
>JAGHYP010000306.1 GCA_017743585.1 Chloroflexota bacterium | reverse complement strand
AGATGTGTATAAGAGACAGCACTGCATCCATTGCTAGGTGCGCCGCGTAGCCCGCCACGAAGGCGCGCTGCGCTGAGTCGGTCAGGGCGCTACAGCGCAGCATCGGAAAGGCGCTGAGCAATTTGCAGGCAGGCGGGACATTGGGCGGCGATGTGTAATCGAAGAAATGCGTTGCGCTGCGCGCCAAACCTGAGGCGACGCGCGCATCGGGCGCAATGCTGCCGAGCAAAAATGCGCCCCAAGCTTGCTTGAGCATTTCGTAGGCGCTCGACGGCAGCTCGGGATCGTCAATCAGGCGAGCTGCGAGCGCAATATGCATGAACGGCGTAGGCATTGATGATGTTGATTCTCTAGCGCAAGAGCAGGATGACGATCAAGATGAGCAAGACGACGATCACAATGCCCATGCCGATGATGAGCAAGCGCGTGTTATCAGGGCGCGCCACGGGCTCTGGCGCTTCATCGGCGCCTAGCGGCGTTGGTATGGCAGCGCTTGGCGCGCGCGGCGGCTGCACATTGGGCAGCGCAGCGTCTCGCAAGCGCTGCGCGCGATCGGGCGGCGGCTTCGGCTGAGTG
This sequence comes from Chloroflexota bacterium, assembly GCA_017743585.1. Classification (GTDB taxonomy): domain Bacteria; phylum Chloroflexota; class Anaerolineae; order Aggregatilineales; family UBA2796; genus CP2-2F. The sequence continues at coordinate 2,175 of JAGHYP010000306.1, read as the reverse complement.
CGCGGCAAGACCTGCGTCTTGTCCTTGCCGGCGGGCGCGGCGCTCGGCGCGCGGTAATTTCTGACGGCATCGCGCACTGCTCTTGCCATCTCGCCTGCACTGCGGAAGCGCTGCTCGCGATCTTTGGCGAGCGCAATGCTCACCACTCTCTGGAAATCTTCGCTGAGGTCAGGGCGAAACTTGCGCAGCGGCGTCGGTTGCTCAAAGAGATGCAAGTGCATCAAGCGCGCCACGTTAGTCTCTTCGAAAGGCGCTTTGCCCGTCAGCAGCTGGAAGAAGATGACGCCTAGCGAATAGACATCGGTCTCGGCGCTCGGCTCTTCGCCGCGCCATGCCTCAGGCGCCATGTAAGTAGGGCTGCCGACGACTGTACCTCGCTCTGTCAGGCGCGCCTCGCCAAGCCGACGCGCAATCCCGAAGTCGGTCAGGAAAGTGTTGCGCTCCTCATCGAGCAAGATGTTGGCAGGCTTCAAATCGCGATGGATGATGCCGCGCAGGTGCGCAAAATCAAGTGCGGAGGCGATCTGCTCGGTGTAGCGTTGCACATCGCCGAGCGGCACATTGCCATTGCGAATGACTTGGCTGAGATTGCCGCCTTTCTTCAGCCCCATCACCAGATACAAGTAGTCGCCAGTCTGCCCGAAGTCAAGGATCGGAATGATATGCGGATGCTCGAGCTTCGCCAGCGCTTCCGCTTCGCGTCTGAAGCGCTCCACGAACTGCTTAGAGGATAGCTCGGCGTTCAGGATTTTGATCGCCACTTCGCGCGGCATGCCGATCCGCCGCGCGCGGTAGACCGTGCCCATGCCGCCGCTGCCGATCACTACTAGGATTTCGTACTTTTCATCGAATGTGTGCCCAACTAGAGTATGCGCGCTGCTCATATCGTCGTACACTTTCTCACATCGCTGTCGCGAGTCCTAAGTTCATTCGGGCAGCAAAGGCAGGCAATGCGCCTGCCCTTGCCCGCCTGGACTGCTCATCTGCGCCCTGCGCGCTCGCGTCTGCTGAACGCCGCCAGCTCTGCTTCAAGCGCCTTGCGCTTCGCTTCGGCTGCCGCCTGAGCTTCCTGCAAGGCGTGCCGCACGCGCTGTTCTGCCTGCTTGCGCAGCGATTGCCCTGAAGCAGGCGCCAACAAGAAAGCAAACGGCGCGCCCAGCGCTGCGCCAAAAAGCAGCCCTAGAACGAAGAAAACTACTCGGCGCATGGCGATCTCCTCTCGCAGCTTGCGCTTGCGCTTCACGCCCTTACCGCGTGACAGTATAACACATTTGCAGCTGTGAGGGCCACTCAAGCGCTGCTTCGCGCCGCGCTTGCGCAGATTCGTAAAGCGCCTCTAGCATTTGCCGCCGATGATGCCATGCTGCGCGTCTGCGAGCGCGGGCCGCCCGTTCACAGGCGCCGCCATGCTCGCTCCGATCAGCGTCTTATTCGCACAACGCCGCCAACTGCGCACGCGGCAAGCGCATGAAGCCTTTCGCGTGCAGCGCACTAACGCCTAACCCGACAACGTTCCCGCGCAGTGGCGTGTCTGTCATCAACTCACTCCTCTACACAAAGTTGCCCGCGAGAGTTTAGCGCGCCTCGGCGCGTTTGGGAAGGAAAGCACAAGCTGCTGATCAGCGTCACTGGTCTATTGCTGCGCTGTGTCTCTCGTCTGTGTGCAAGGATTGGCTTCATACCACAACACTTGCTACAATACACTAGCCGTGCAACGCCTGTGCCGCGAAAGGATCGCTCGATGAGTTTGTCAGCTGACCTCATCCGCCGCATCATTGACCTCTGCACGCCGTACATGGAAACCAAAGACGCGCGCCGCAACCGCTTCACCCTCGCCTTCGGGACCAATCCCCCTTTCCAGAAACGAATCGAATGGGACGGCGACACACAAGATTTCTTGACACACCTCATCCGCGTTTTGGATCAAGTCCATCGCTATAACGGCGTCCACCCCCTGCGGACGCTGCTGGAAAGCCTCAGGCGCGATTGCGGCGAAGAGCGCCGACGCGAAATCGACGCCCTGCTGCCGCTGATCGACGCCTTGCCCAGCCCCGGCGCGCCAAACCTCTTCCTCAGCTACGCGCGCGCTGACGACGAACCGTTCGTCAAACGCCTGTACAATGACCTGACCGCGCAAGGCTTCCGCGTCTGGTTTGACCGCGAGCACATGCCCAA
>JAGHYP010000021.1 GCA_017743585.1 Chloroflexota bacterium | reverse complement strand
GACTCAGCAGCTCAAGCTGACGATGACGACCCAGCGCATACGCCAGAGCCCGAGGTCGATGAGAGTGACGCCGAGGCAGAGCGCACGCCGCCTGTGACAGCTGCGCCGCGTATCTTCGGCAATTTCACGCCCGCCAAAGCGGCTGAGTCGCCGACGGCGCCCGTGCCTGCCGCCGAGCTGCCGCCGATGCAATTGCCGCCCGATGAGACCTCGTGGCAGTTGCCAGACTACCGCGAGCTGCTCCACGCAGGCTCAGTGCAGACCATCACGGAAGAGATGCTGGAAGAGCGTCGTCGCGTCATCGAAAAGACGCTCGAGGCGTTTGATGCGCCCGGCCGCGTCGTCGAGATCAACGTTGGCCCTGCCGTCACGCAATTCGGGGTTGAGCCGGGCTACCTGAACGCGCGCGGCAAGCAGACCCGCATCAAGGTCAACCAGATTGCCAAGCTGGAAGCCGATCTCGCGCTCGCCCTAGCCGCGCGCTCGGTTCGCATCGAGGCGCCGGTGCCGGGCAAGGGCTACGTTGGCATCGAAGTGCCCAATCCTGAGATATCGTTGGTCAGCTTGCGCGATATCATCGCCAGCCCGGCTTTCAATCAAGTCCGTTCGCGGCTGCGCTTGGCGCTGGGCAAGCGCATTGACGGCGCGGCCGTGGTCGCCGACTTGGCTCAAATGCCGCACTTGCTGATCGCCGGCACAACGGGCTCGGGCAAGTCAGTGTGTGTGAACGCAATCATCGCTTGCTTGCTGCTGCAAAACGCGCCCGATCAGCTTAAGCTGATCATGGTCGATCCAAAGCGCGTGGAGCTGACGGGCTACAACGGCATTCCACACCTTGTCTCGCCAGTGGTGGTGGACTTGGAGCGCGTGACGGGCGTCTTGAAGTGGGTCTCGCGCGAGATGGACGACCGCTACAAGAAATTCGCTGCGCTCGGCGCGCGCAACATTACCGATTATAACGGCAAGCTCGGCGCGTCTGAGCCGCGTTTGCCTTACCTTGTCGTCATCATCGACGAGCTGGCAGACCTGATGATGCTGGCGCCTGACGAGACGGAAAAGCAGCTCACGCGCTTGGCGCAAATGGCGCGCGCGACAGGCATCCACTTGGTCATCTCGACGCAACGTCCGAGCGTGGACGTGGTGACCGGCTTGATCAAGGCGAATTTCCCTGCCCGCATCTCGTTTGCGGTCGCCTCGAGCGTGGATAGCCGCGTGATCCTCGATCAGCCTGGCGCTGAGAAGCTGCTCGGACGCGGCGACATGCTCTACCAAGCGCCAGATGCCGCCGCGCCGATCCGCGTGCAGGGCGTCTTCGTCTCAGACGCTGAGCTGAAGCGGATCACAGACTTCTGGAAGAATGCTCAAAAAGAGCGCGGCACGCCGCCCGACTCCGTCTCCTTCGATCACACGCCCGATAGACCAACCGCTAGGCTGATCAAGCCCGGCGAATCCGCGCTGTTCCAATCGCGCATAGAGCGCTTCGGCAGCTCGCCATTCAGCATGCCCAGATTCGCACCGCCGCCCCCCAAGCCGAGCGAAGAGGAAGAGAAGTTCTTCGCTGCGTTACGCGGCGAGCCGCCTAAGGAGACCAAGGTGGATGAGGCGCTTTACGAGCGCGCCGTCGAACTTTACAAGCAGCTGGGCGCCGCGTTGAACGTCAGCGTCCTACAGCGCCGCTTGAACGTGGATTACACGCAGGCGCAGGCGCTCTATAGGCTGATGCGCGAGCGCGGCGCGCTGAACGCCGATAGCAGTGAGAATGGCGCGGACGCTTAGCGCAGCGCGCCTTGCCATTGCGTCGCTCGGCTTTATCTTGAGCATGGCGTGCGGCTTCGCCGATGCCACGGCGCAACCGACCTCGCCACTCGCCGCCGCGCTGCCGCCGATCAGCACGTTAGCGCCTATTGTGAGCGCCACACCGCGTCAGCCGGTCGCGCGCACATCCCTACCGAAGCGTGATCAATGCGATGTACCTGAGACAGGCGCCGCCATCCATTATCGCGTCAGCGCGCAGATCGATCCTGAGGCGCGCACTGTGCGCGCTGCGTTGCGCGCCGCTTACCGTAACCGAGCCGATGTGCCGCTCGACGCGCTCGTACTGTTCGTCGACCCAAATCACGCTGAAGGCGCTTTCAGTCTGGAGACGCTCGGCAGCGCGCCTGAGTCCGCCGTGCGCGTCGTTGGGTACACGCTAGAGCGCGCGCAGCTGACTGTGCGGCTAGAGCAGCCATTGCCGATCGGCTGCCGTGCCGTCCTGGAGCTGACTTTCACGTTGCGCGTGCCGAGCCTGAGCAAGGCGCACATGAAGTATTTCAGCTACACTGAGCGGCAACTGAATCTCGGTCACTGGCTGCCTGAATTCGCGCCGCGGCTGCGTGGTGCTTGGGCTGTGCCGCGCGCATGGCGCATCGGCGAGTACATCTTCTCGGAGCAGGCGGATTTCGAGGCGGAGATCGTGCTGAGCGGCACCTCGCCCGCCGATCTGATCGCGCCAGGCGAGGTTGAGCGCTTAGGCGATAGAAATTGGCGCGTGCGCTTTCTGAATGGTAGGTCACTGCCGCTGGTGATCAGCGCGCACATGGCGCGGCTGAGCGCACAGACTGCCAACGGCGAGACGATCGATCTGTACTATTTCGAGACAAGCTCAGGCGCGCCATCGGCGGCCCATTTGCACGCCCTGCAGACGGCGCGGCAAGCCGTCGAACGTTTCACGCAGCTGTTCGGCAACATGCTCTACGATCGGCTCGTAGTCGTGGAAGGCGACTTCTTCGATGGCATGGAGTTCAGCGGCTTGGTGCATGTCGGCAGCCATTGGTTCGCCAATTTCAACGGGCGTGACGACTCGTGGCTGACGCTGATCACGGCGCATGAAGTGGCACATCAATGGTGGTATGCGCAGGTGATGACGGCGCAAGGCGAGTCGCCGTATCTCGACGAGGCGCTTGCGATCTATGCCGAGCTGCTGTACTTGGAGGGCGTGCGTCCTGATCTGGTGGCATGGTGGTGGACTTTCCGCGTGAAAGCCTACCAGCCGCGCGGATACGTCGATTCAACGGTCTACGAATTTCAGGATGCGCGGCTGTACATCAACGCGGTCTATTTGCGCGGCGCGCAAATGTTGCAAGAGCTGCGCGATCTGCTGGGCGACGCGGCGTTCATCACTTGGTTGCGCCGTCACTTATACAGCGGCAGTGGCAGGATCGTCACAGCGGAAGATTTTTGGCGCGCGCTGAGCCCCGAAGAATATCTGCGCACGGCAGCAATACGCTTGCGCTACCTGCGGCAGCCTGAGGTGCTGCCATCTGCCACGCCAACGTCCGCCGATCCGCTCAGCGGCTGATCGAGATAAAGGCTAGAATCCCGTCAGTCGCCTGCCTATGGGCGGAGCCACACTATTCCCGACCCGCTGGCTTGCGAATAGACTGAGTGCGTGCAGCTGCGCGCGCTCAGCGAGCCGCATCTGATTGCTCCTTCCCAAGATGCGCCCTTACAGCGCGCCGAGCGTCCCTTTGGACGATCCCTTCATCGCCTACCGCCGTCAGCAATCTGAGCAGTTTTGCGCGCAAGCGCTGGCGAGCGCGCGCATCGCAATTGAGCGCACAGCATGCGCCTAACTTCCCACCAAGCCAATCGCAGAGCTGCGTTGCAACGTTCGTGCGAAAAGTGTTATAATGCGCGCAGGGCAAGGTCTGCTCAGCGCAGGTGTTCAGCTCAAGGCAGTGCTGCATGACCATGAGTGAAGGTGCACCTTCAGGCCAAGCTGTGGATGATCTCCGAGAGCAGCTCAGGCAGTATGCAAGCGAGCAAGCGCTGCTCTTGGAGATCGCTCAGCGGATCGCCAAAGGCGGCGCGCTAGAGACTGTGCTGAAGGATGTTGCACAGATCGCGCAGCGCGGCTTGCGCGCCGAGTGCCTGCGCTTCGTGGTCGCCGCCGATCCTGAGCCGCAAGCCTATTACGCGCAAGGCAGTAACGGCGAGTTTGCAGATTTTGACGCGCCGTTGCTGGCAGTTGCGCGACAGACGCTATTCGAAGTTTCTGCTGAGTCGGCGCTTCCGCAGTCGCTGAGCGCCTTGCGCGAACACTTCAACGCGGTCGCTGCGCTGCCGCTCACCGCGCACGAAGCGTCGCTGGGCATTCTATGGGTTGCCTACCGCGAGGCGCATACCTTCGGCGCATGGGAACGCAACTTCTTGCAGCTTTTGGCAGCGCAGGCTGCCATTGCCATCGCCAATGCGCAGGCATTCGAGGCAGCGCGCAAAGGTCGCGAGCAGCTCGCTGCCATCCTGAGCAGCTGCGTCGATCCGATCTTGGTTGTGGATACCGAGGAGCGTATTTTGGTCTTCAATCCTGCCGCTGAGCGCGCCTTCGGAATCAGCGCTGACCGCGTGATCGGCAATCAGCTCTCTGCCTTCGCCAGCATGACTGAGGCAGCTGAGCTGATCGCTTTGCTGCGCGGCGAAGCGACGAGCGCCGAAGGCATGGAATGGCAGAACGCGAACGGCTTAGCTTTCGCGCCGCGCCTTTCCGAAATGCGCGACGAGCACGGTCAGCGCAGCGGCAGCGTCCTAGTGCTGCGCGATATCACGCGCTACAAAAACTTGCGCGATAACCAAGCCGACTTCACCAGCACAGTTTTGCACGACCTACGCCTGCCGCTGACCTACATGAAGGGCTACGTGGACATGTTGCCGATGGTCGGCGAGTTCAACGAGCGGCAACGCGCCTTCGCTGAGAAGATCCGGAGCGGCATCTCGCAAATGAGCGACTTGGTTGAGAAAATTCTCGATGCCAGTCGTCTCGATCCTGAGGGCAACTACCGCCTGCACCGCGAGCCATGCGACATCATCAAAATGGTCAATGAAGTGGTGGCCACGCACGCCGCAGCGGCTGAGAAAAACAGTCAGACGCTGACCACTGAGATCGCGTCGGATATCCCGATCTTGCAACTGGACGACATGATGATGCGCCGCGCGCTGAACAACCTGACCGATAACGCCATCAAATACACGCCGCCGAACGGCGCGATCACTGTGCGCGCCGAAGTGCGCGACGACGCGCTCCTGCTCAGCGTGCGCGATACTGGCAAGGGCATCAGCTCTGAAGATCAGCGCACGCTTTTCACGCGCTTCCGCCGCATCCGCAACAAGGACAACATCCGCGTGCGCGGCAACGGACTCGGCTTGTATATCGTCAAGCGGGTGGCAGAGCTGCACGGCGGCGACGCTTGGGTCGAGAGCGCCGTTGGCCAAGGCAGCACATTCTACATCAAAATTCCGATGAGCGGCGCGAATTTGATCGGCAGCGGGCGCTCGGAAGAAGATAGCCATGCCGGTTGAGCTGCCGCCCGCTTTCGCCTTCAGTCAATCGAGCCTGCAAGACTTCGCCGATTGCCCGCGCCGCTTCCAGCTGCGCTATCTGTTAGGACAAGCCTATCCTGCGCCGCTTGGCAGGCCGCTGGCGAGCTTAGATCGCTCGCTGGAGCGCGGCGAGCGCTTTCATCGCCTGATGGAGCGCTGTTGGCGCGGCATTCAGCTGCCTGAGCGCGTCGATCCGCTTGTAGCAGACCTTTGGCAAGCCTTTTGTGCCAACCCGCCCCCAGACGTGCCGCAAGCCTTTCGCCGCGTTGAGTTCAGCGTGAATGTGAAGCCTAGCTGGGCAAATGGCGCGCGCCTGACCGCGAAATATGACCTACTGGCATACGATCCTGACGGCGGCGCGCTCATCGTGGATTGGAAGACCGCTCGCCGCCCGCCGCGCGCCGCGCTCGAGCGCCGTCTGCAGACCGTCTTATACCCGCTGCTGCTGGTGGAAGCCGCGCCGAGTCTCTTCGGCACAGCGCTGCCGCCTGAGCGCGTGACGCTGCTCTATTGGTTTGGCGAGGACGGCGGCGCGACTGAGCGCTTCACTTACGATAGCGAGAGCTATGCCGCTGACCGCGCTTACATCAGCGCCTTGCTGGCGCGCTTGAACGCGCTTGACGCAGCAGAATTCCCGCTGACGGCTGACTTGCGGCATTGCCGCGCTTGCCAGTATCGCGCGTTGTGCGGGCGCGAGCAGGTCAGCGGCACCTTTGAGCCTGAGGATACCGATCTCTTCCCTGACCTCGATGAATTGCGCGAGCTGATCGCCGCAGCTGCCGCCTCTGATGACTTCGTGTTGTGATCTCAGGCTTTGCCGATCACAGCTGCGATGTTGGCGTACTCAGCGCAGAGCATCTCGAGGAAGGCGCGGCTGATCGGCGTGAAGGGCGCGCTCCGATCCCAGACCAACTTCAGCGTGCGGCGCAACGGATTGCCTTGAATAGGCAGGGCGCGCAGCACGCCCTGCGCGACCTCATTCTGCACTACATACGGCGGCAAAATCGTGATGCACACCCCGGCTGCCACAGCGCGCTTGGCAGATTCGATGTTATCAAACTCGGCGCTGATGCGCGGCTCGATGCCGTGCGCGCGCAGCGTCTGCTCAAGCCAAATGCGCGATTGGCTGTTTGGCGGGCGCACGACGAGCGGCTGATCCTTCAGCGCCTGCAGCGGCATGTCTTGCGCGTGCCACCAAGCGTGCTTCGGACTGACGATCACCATTTGCGGCACTTCTTGCAACGCGCACATGCCAAGACGCGGATGCTGGTAATTGTCCAGCTCGCCTTCCACGAAGCCGAGCTCTAGGCGTTGTGCCAGCACATCGCTCACCACTTGCGCCGTGACGCCTGTCTGCAAAGTGACCGTGAACTGCGCGTAGCGGCTGCGAAAGCGTCCAATCCAATCGGGCGCGAGGTAAATGCCGACGCCAGGCGTCGCGCCGATGGTCAGGCGACCTTCAGGCAGCTTCTCCAAGTTGGTCAGCGCGTTCTCTGCCTCTGCCACCAGCGCGAAAATGCGCTGTGCGTAGTTCTGCAGCAGCTCGCCGTGCGCTGTGGGCGTCACGCCGCGCCAGCCGCGCTCAAAAAGCTGCCTGCCGAGCGCCGTCTCGAGGTCTTTGATGTGCTGGCTGACAGCAGATTGCGTGATGTACAGCCGCTCAGCGGCGCCGCGAAAGCTGCCTTCCCGCACCACTGCCATAAAAATGCGGAGCTTGTACAAATCGAGCATGGCTCAAGCTTTTGGAGACAGGACCACAAAGCTACTGAGCGGCTCTGCGTGCCAACACTTGAATCTCACGCCTCATTATGAGGTAAAAACGCCGTTTTGCCAACAGTTTTGGCTTATCGGTTGCCGCCATCAGCAGATCGCGGCAGCCAACGGTCAAGCTCAGACGCCCTGCGCGCGCGCTTGCTTGCGCTTTTGCGCGTCCATCGCGGCGATGGCGGCGATCGCCACGATGTCATCCACTGAGTCGCCGGTTTGCAGCACATGCACTGGCGCGCCGATGCCTAGCAAAATCGGGCCGATCGCCTCAGCGCCGCCTAGATTCGCCAACAGCTTATATGCGATGTTCGCCGCTTGCAGGTCAGGGAAGACCAGCACATTGGCGTCGCGAACCCGCGAGAAAGGAAAGCGCTCTGCCATCGCCTCAGGCGAGACGGCGAGATCGGCTTGCATTTCGCCATCCACCAGCAGATCAGGGCGCTTGCGGCGTGTGATCTCGACCGCTTGCGCCACTTTCTCGCTGAGCGGATGGCGCGTGCTGCCGAAGTTGCTGAACGAGAGCATGGCGATGCGCGGCTTGATATCCAGCTGGGCAGCGAAATCGGCGGCGAGGATAGCGATCTCGGCGAGGTCTTCGGCGCTCGGCGAGATGTTGACTGTTGCGTCGGTGAACAGATAGACCTTCTGATTGGCGACCATGATGTAGACGCCGCTCGCCAAGCGGACGCCTTGCTGCGTGTGGAAAATCTGCAGCGCGGGCCGGATCACCTCAGGATATTCGTAGGTCAGGCCGCTGATGTAAGCGTCGGCTTCGCCTTGCAGCACCATCAGCGGGCCGAAGACGTTTGGCTCTAGGACTGCCTCGCGCGCGGCGCGCAGCGTGACACCGCGCCGTTGCCGCAGCTGATAGTAGACTTGCGCATACTCTTCCCGCCGCTCAAAGGTGTGCGGATCGACGATCTGCGGCGCGAAATCCAAGCCGAGATCGGCAATCGTGGCGCGGATCGCGGCGGCGCGACCGAGCAAAATTGGCTCGCCAATCCCTTCCTCTGCCACAATTGCCGCCGCCCGAATGATCTTGCTCACCTCGCCCTCTCCGAAGACCAAGCGCTGCTTGCTGCCCATGCGCGCCTTTTGGATGATCTGCAGGCGCGTGCGCCGCCCGACGCCTTGCCGCGCCGCCAGTTGATGGCGGTACTCTTCCACATCAAAGCGCTCGACGCGCGCCACGCCGCTCTGGACAGCAGCTTGTGCCACAGCGGGCGCTACGTACAGCAACACGCGCGGATCGAGTGGCTTGGGAATCAAGTATTCAGGTCCGAACTTCAGGCTGGATAGGCCATACGCGCTCAAGACGCTATCAGGCACGTCTTCCATTGCTAGCTCAGCCAAAGCGTAGGCGGCGGCGATCTTCATCTCCTCGTTGATCGTGCGCGCGCGCACGTCCAGCGCGCCACGAAAGATGAACGGAAATCCCAGCACGTTATTGACCTGATTGGGCAGATCGCTGCGCCCTGTGGCGATCAAGGCGTCGGGGCGCACTTGGCGCGCCAGCTCGTACTTGATCTCAGGATCCGGGTTGGCGAGCGTGAACAAGATTGGGCGCTCTGCCATGCTCTCCAGCATGGCCGGCGTGACAATATCGGCGACGCTCAAACCAAGCAGCATGTCGGCGCCCTCCAGCGCTTCCGCCAGCGTACGCTTCTCGGTAGGGCGGGCGAACGGCGCTTTGTACTCGTTCATGCCCACAGTGCGCCCTTCGTAGATCACGCCGTTGGTATCCACCATCAGGATGTTTTCGAGGCGCATGCCGAGCGAGACGTAGAAGTGCGCCGTGCTGATCGCCGAGGCGCCTGCGCCGCAGATGACCAGCTTGATATCCTCAATGCGCTTGCCGACCAGCTTGAGCGCGTTGAGCAGCGCCGCGCCGCTGATGATCGCCGTGCCGTGCTGATCGTCGTGGAAGACAGGAATATCCAGCTGCTCGCGCAGCACGCGCTCGATGTAAAAACATTCAGGCGCCTTGATATCTTCGAGGTTGATGCCGCCGAACGTCGGCGCGATCGCTTTGCAGACTGCGATCACAACTTCAGGATCGCGCGAATCGATCTCGATATCGAACACATCCACATCGGCGAACGCCTTGAACAACACCCCTTTGCCTTCCATGACAGGCTTGCTGGCGAGCGCGCCGCGATCGCCTAAGCCGAGGACGGCTGTGCCATTGCTGACAACCGCCACGAGGTTGCCTTTCGCCGTGTAGTCGTACGCTCTGAGCGGATTCGCCTCAACCGCGAGGACTGCCTCTGCTACTCCAGGCGAGTAAGCGAGCGATAGATCGCGTTGCGTGAGCAGCGGCTTGGTCGGTCTGACCTCGATCTTGCCCGGCCTGCCGCGCATGTGATACTCAAAGACATCTTCGGGTGTGATCCTCATAGCGTTGAATCCTCATCTAAGCAGCTGATGCAGTGGACTAGAGTGGAATCAGCTGTATCGATCATGGAATCGACCGGCGCGCCTGCTTTGACCGTGAGCGTGACGATACGCGGCCTGCGCAGCAGCGCTATAAGGTCAGGCAGCGTATACGCGGCTGCGATCGGCTGATCGCGGTGACGCGCCAAGAATTCGTCGGTGGCAGCGGGCGTGCGATTGTAGACAGCGACGCGGTAGCCGTTGCGCGCCATGTTCAGCGCCGGATTTTGGCCCACGACCGCCAGACCGATCAAGCCGATGTCGTGTCTTGCCACGCCTAGCTGCCGCTAAGGGTAACGCCGTCGGCACGTCCTGTCAAAAGTGGCAATTGCGCGCTTGGCGCGTTTCTTGATATACTGCTGCACAAGCTGAAAAAGACATTTTGCGGCCAGCCAATAATGTTTTTTAGCCGGTCTTTTGCTGTTTATGAATCAACCAGCGGCAAAGCTGCGCGTGCAGAATATCACGCTGCGTTTTGGCGGCGTCACCGCCCTGAATGACGTCTCGTTCGAGGTATACCAAGGCGAGATTTTAGCGCTTATCGGTCCGAACGGCGCTGGCAAGACCAGCTGCATCAACAGCATCAGCGGCTTCTACCGTCCGCAGAGCGGGCGCATCTTCCTCGACGGGCGCGATATCACCAACTTGCCGCCGCACCAGCGCGCCAAGCTCGGCCTCTCGCGCACTTTCCAGAACATCGCGCTCTACACAAACGCCACCACGCTCGATAACTTGATGGCGGCGCGCCATATCCACATGCGCCCCAGCTTGATCGGCGAGGTGATCTTCTGGGGCATGGCGCAACGCGAAGAGATCAAGCATCGGCGTGTGGTAGAGGAGATCATCGATTTCCTCGAGATGCAAGCCATTCGCAAGAGCATCGTCGGCAAGCTAGGCTATGGCCTGCGCAAGCGCGTGGAGCTGGGGCGCGCGCTAGCGCTTGAGCCGAGCGTGCTGCTACTGGACGAGCCGATGGCGGGCATGAACGTGGAAGAAAAAGAGGACATGGCGCGCTTCATCCTCGATATCCACGAGCGGCGCGGCGTGACCATCGTGCTGATTGAACACGACATGGGCTTGGTGATGGATATCGCGCAGCGCATTGTGGTGCTGGACTTTGGACGTAAGATTGCGGAAGGCACGCCGCAAGAAATCCGCACCAATCAAGCCGTGATCAACGCGTATCTCGGTCAAGCGGGGTAGAAACTTATGGTCGCTCTTCAGAACGCGCCGGCGCGCACTGCGCCTCAAGGCGAGCATCCGCACCTCGCGCCGCTCGATCCTGCGCTCGACACGCTGCCCAAGAACTTCGTGGCAATGGCGAAGCGCTACGGCGCGCGCAAGGTCGCCATGCGCAAGAAGCGCTACGGAATCTGGCAAGAGTACACTTGGGCAGAGAGCTTCGCGCATGTGCGCGACTTCTGCTTGGGGCTGGTCAGTCTGGGCTTGCAGCGCGGCGAGAAGGTCAGCATCATTGGCGACAACGATCCTGAATATTACTGGGCGGAGCTGGCAGTCCAAGCGGCAGGCGGCATCAGCGTTGGCATCTTCACAGATGCCAATCTGCAAGAGCTCGCCTATGTGCTGCAAGATTCCGACTCGGTCTTCGTGATCGCGCACGATCAAGAGCAGTGCGATAAGATGCTAGCGCTGCGCGAGGCAGTGCCGAGCATTCGCGCCGTCATCTACTGGGACGAGAAGGGCTTATGGCGCTATCGGGACGCTTGGCTGCTCAGTTTTGAGCAGGTGGAAGCGAAAGGGCGCGCCTACGCTGCTGCACAGCCCGACGCCTTCGAAAAACTGGTGGCGCAAGGCTCAGGCGATGATATCGCCATCTTCAGCTACACCAGCGGCACGACCAGCTTGCCCAAGGGCGCCATGATCGCACATCGCAACTTGATCTACGGCATGCGGCATGTCCTCGCGGTCGCGCCGATCCGCCCCGAGGATGACTACGTCTCGTTCAGCCCGCTGGCGTGGATCACGGAGCAATCGCTCGGCCTGACGGCGCACGTCTGCGTCGGCACTGTGGTGAACTTCCCCGAGTGCGCTGAGACAACTCAAAATGACATTCGCGAGATCGCGCCAGTGGCGCTGCTCTTCCCAAGCCGCTTGTGGGAAAGCCTGCTGAGCATGGTGCAAGTGCGCATGGCAGACGCCAACCTGATCAACCGCGCGCTCTACGCGCTGTTCATGCCTATCGGCTACCGCGTGGTAGATTTTGAAGATCGCGGCAAGCGCGCGCCGATCTGGTGGCGTGCGCTCTATCGCTTGGGCGACGTGCTGATCTTCCGTCCACTGCGCGATAAGCTGGGCATGGTCAGGATGCGCGAGGCGTTCACGAGCGGCGCCTCGCTCAGCCCTGATGCGCTGCGCTGGTTCCGCGCTATCGGCGTCACGCTCAAGAATCTGTACGGCTCAACCGAATGCCAGACTCACACGCTGCACTACGGCGGCGAGGTGCGCTTCGAGACGGTCGGCAAGCCGCCCCCGGGCGTCGAGATTCGCATCGCGGAGCGCAACGAGATATACGTCCGCAGCCGCAGCGTCTTTCAAGGCTACTACAAGGCGCCCGAAGAGACGGCGAAGGCAATTGACGCTGAAGGCTGGTTCCACACCGGCGACGCTGGCTACCTGAACGCCGAGGGCCATCTGATCTACCTCGACCGCGTCAAAGACCTTGTGCCATTGGCAAGCGGCGAGTATTTCAGTCCGCAGTACTTGGAAGTGCGCTTGCGTTTCAGCCCGTACATTCAAGATGCAATGGCGCTGGGCAGCGCTGAGCGCGACTTCGTGGGCGCGCTGATCGTCATTCAATTCGACAATGTGGCGCGCTGGGCGGAAAAGCATCGCGTCAGTTTCACAACGTTCGTAGACCTCTCGCAAAAGCAGGAAGTCTATGAATTGATCCGCAAGGATGTCCAGCGCGTGAACGCGGCGCTGCCTGAGGCGATTCGAATCAAGCGTTTCAGCATCCTGCATAAGGCGTTCGATGCTGACGAGGCGGAGCTGACGCGCACGCGCAAGCTGCGGCGCGGCTTCCTCGCCGAGCGCTACCGCGAGATCATCGAGGCGATCTACAGCGGCGCGACGAGCGTGCAGGTGCGCGCTGAGGTCAAATATCGCGACGGACGGACAGGCGTGGTGCAGACAGCTGTGCGAATCGTTGACGTATAGAAATCCTAAAGACTTTTTGAGGCTCGCGCATGGAGATTTTTGGGCAACCCGGCTTCGCCGTGGTGCAGGGTTTGGTGGCGGGCGTGCTGACGGGCGGCATTTATGCCTTGATCGCCCTCGGCATCGTGATCATCAACAAAGCGTCGGGCGTCTTCAACTTTGCGCACGGTTACATGATGCTGCTGGGCGCGCTGATCTTCTGGACGTTCTTCCAAAATCAAGAGCTGACGCCAGTGGTCGCTTTCGCGCTCAGCGGTGCGCTTCTGACGATCCTCTCAACGGGCATCCGCTACCCTGCGGCATGGACGCGCAGCGGACGCGTCGCCTTCATCGCGGCGGCGTGGGCAACGGTCGGCTTCATCTTGCTGCAGACCGATAACTTGTTCCTGAGGGCGCTGGTCGGCACAGCGCTCGGCGCGGCGCTGGTCGGCTTGCTGATCGAGCGCTTGACGATCCGACCGCTGATCGGTCAGCCGCTCTTCGCGACGGTCATGATGACATTGGTAGTCGGCGAAGTGCTGCTGGGCGTCACACAACTGACGTGGGGAAGCGTGGATCGGTCGTTGCCCATCTTCGCGACCGTCAACGCGCTCGGCCTGCCGCAAGCTTATCCGCCGATCCGCATTCGCGATGTGCTGGGCGGCACTGTGGTGATCAAAACTGAGCTGCTGATCGCCTTCGGGATTGCGGTCGCAGCGTTCGTGGGCTTCGTGCTTTTCTTCCGCTACACGCGATTGGGACTCTCAATGCGCGCTACGGCTGAGAACGCCGACTTGGCGCAGGCGGTCGGTTTGCGCGTGCGCGCCGTGTTGGCCACAGCGTGGGCAATTGCGAGCGTGCTAGCAGCGCTGGCTGCCACGCTGTACAGCAGCAGCACGGCGCTCTCGATCACGATGCCGGGCTTGGCGTTGCGCGTTTTCCCAGCAGTGTTGCTGGGCGGCATAGAGTCCATCAGCGGCGCTTTTGTAGGCGGGATTGTGATCGGCGTGGCGGAGAAGCTCGGCACAGTTTACTTCGGCAGCGACGTGGGCGAGCAGCTGATACCATTTGTAGTGCTGATGATTGTCCTCATCGTGCGTCCGAGCGGCTTGTTCGGCGAAGAGCGGATTGAGAGGGTGTGAAGCATGTCTGCCAACATTCGGCCGAGCGGCGTCTTCGATACATCTTATGCGCAAGAGATGCGCATCAATCGCACGCGCTTCGATCAAATTCTCTCAGCAGGCTTTCTGGGCGTGATTTTGGCGCTGCCGCTGCTCTCGAGGAGCGGCCCATTTGGCATAGACTTGGTGCAGCCGGGCTTCCTCGGCACAGTGGAGCGTATCGCGATCTTGATGATCGCCGTGCAGGGGCTGAACTTGCTGGTCGGCTACACAGGGCAGATCACGCTTGGGCAGGCCGCCTTCATGGCGGTCGGCGCGTATGGCACTGCGATTTTGATGCGCCACGGCGTCACATTCTGGTTCGCCTTGCCGATAGCGGCGCTCTTCACGGGCTTGGTCGGGCTGATCTTCGGGCTGCCATCGCTGCGCGTGAAGGGTTTCTATCTTGCCATGGCAACCTTGGCGGCGCAATTCATCATCCCATGGCTGCTGCGCAATCCGCTGGCGCCGCTGACCAACGGCGCCAGTCCGTTGCCGGTGCCGCGCGCTGACCTATTCGGGCTGGAGATCAGCGGCTTGCCGCTCTACTACTTGCTGATCATCCTGTCCCTGCTGGCGATGATTGCGGCGCGCAACATCATCCGCACGCGCACAGGGCGGGCCTTCGTCTCAATTCGCGATAACGACGTGGCGGCTGAGCTGCTGGGCATCAATGTGTTCGCTTATAAGCTGCGCGCCTTTTTCATCTGCGCAATCTACGCAGGCTTGGCGGGCGGCCTGATGGCGATTGAGGCGCGCAGCCTCTCGCCAGATCGTTTCGATCTGCGCAACTCGATCGAGCTTTTGGCGATGCTGATCGTCGGCGGCACGGGCTTCCCACAAGCGCCGATCTTCGGCGTCAGCTTGCTGACAATCTTGCGCGAGACGTTCATTCCGAGCCTCACGCCGAGCCTGCAAGAATGGCTGCCGCGCCTGCTGCCATTCGTGGATTCGGTCAACATCAATGCGGCAATCGCGCCGATCATCTTCGGCGCAGTGCTGATCGCGTTCTTGATCATCGAGCCGCGCGGTTTAGCCTACCGTTGGGAGATTCTCAAAATCTCGTGGAAGATTCGACCGTTTTCGCATTAACATAGATGGCGAATCATGTGTGGGAGTGGAAGAAGATCGCCGCACATGGCAAGAAATGCTTCACAAGGAGACAAGCTATGCGTATCCGTTTTCTCTCAGGGATTCTCGTTTTGGCGCTCGCGCTGATGGCGTTGAACGCTGCGCCGGCCGCTTTGGCGCAAGGCGGCATGATGCGCACTGAGTGCAAGGAAGACTTGACGGGCAAAACCATCACCTTGCACACCTTTGGCGACCTGAGCGGTCCGTTCGCGCCGATCACGCAACCATTGGCGGCAGGCTTCGCCGATGCGATCAAGTACTACAACGAGAAAGGCGGCATCTGCGGCGCGAAAATCGCGTTGCAGCAGGACGACACGGCAGGGCGCCAAGAGCAGACTCAATCGCTTTATCAGCGTTACCGTGCCTTCGATCCAAAGCCGTTGATGCTCTTGCTGTACTCATCGGCAGATGCCGAGCTGCTGCGCGAGCAAGTGGCTGAAGATCAGATTCCCGTCTTCCTGTTCGCAGGCTCGACCATCGGCCTGTACGGCGAGAAAGCCGATAAGCCGGGTTGGATCTTCGCGGGCATTCCGCTGTACACCGATCAGTTCGGTGCGTTCTGCCGTTGGCTGAGCAAGGCGTGGACGACCGAGCTAGGGCGCTCAGGCAAGCCGAAGATCGGTCACCTGAGCTGGGAAGGCGCTTTCGGCCGCTCGACCGAGACGCCTGAGACCACTGCCTACTGCGCCGCGCAAGGCGTGGAAGTGGTCGGCGGCGAGTACTTCTTGCCAACTGCCACAGACGTGACCGCGCAGATCAACAATCTGGTGAAGAAGGGCGCTAACGTGCTGTTCACCACGTCGCTCGCCAGCGGCACGGCGCTCATCGCGCGCGATTTGGTCACGCTCGGCTTGGAAGATGAAATTCTGCTGAGCGGCGTGAACTGGGTGCTGGATAGCTCAGTCGGCCTGCTCGGTCAGGCGACCTTGAAGCCGGACGGCCTGCCCTCGACCGATAACATCTACGGCATCTTGCCGTATGTTTGGTGGGATGAGCAGACCGAAGGCATAAAGCTGGTGCAAGAGCAGTTCACTGCCAATCAGCGTCCGCTGACAGCGCGCGGCATCGCCTACTTGGCGGGCTTCGGCGCTGTGGATACCTACATCGAGTTGATCACGCGCACGGTCAACCGCGTCGGCTTCGCCAAGCTGAGCGGCGCTGAGGTCAAGAAGACCTTCGAGAACTTCCAGTACGAGGCGCTCGGCGGCGTCTTCAAGTACAACTTCACTGAGACTGTGCGTGCGCAAAATCAAGTGCGGATCGGGCGCTTGACCTACGCGCGCGGCGCGGATGGCAAGCCAGTCGTAGTCGAGGCCGGCGGGCGCAAGCTGCTGGTGCCAGTGGTGGTGCCTGTCACGAAGGAATTCGAGACAGCGCCTGACCTGAAGCCGGGCGGCGCGGACGTTGTGAAGTAAGCCTTCACCGCTCTCTGGTCGTGGTCGGTCGCGCGCCGACCACGACTGCATCTATAGAGCTTTATGCTGGAAGTCCAGAACGTCGAAGTTGTCTACAGCAACGTGATTCTCGTGCTGCGCGGCATCTCATTTGAAGTGCGGCCGGGGCAGATCGTGGCGCTGATGGGCCCGAATGGCGCTGGCAAATCCACCACGCTGAAGGCGATCAGCGGCTTGCTGCGCAGCGAGGCGGGCGAGGTGACGCGCGGGCAGATTCTGTGGGACGGTCACCCCATTCACAATCGCGATGCCGAAGATGTGGTGCGCAAAGGCATCGTGCAGGTACTCGAAGGACGACCGCTCTTCCGCCATCTGACCGTTGAAGAGAATTTGACTCTGGGAGGCTTGGTTTACGAGAACGGACGGCACATCCGCGACGATCTGGAGCGCGTCTACACATACTTCCCGCGCCTGCGCGATCTGCGCAAGCGCGTCAGCGGCTATTTGAGCGGCGGCGAAGGGCAAATGTTGGTGATCGGGCGCGCGTTGATGGCGCATCCGCGCCTGCTGATGCTGGACGAGCCGAGCCTCGGCTTAGCGCCGTTGCTGGTCGCCGAAATTTTCGAGATCATCAAGGAGATCAACCGCAAGGAAGCGGTCTCCATCTTGCTCGTCGAGCAGAACGCGCGCGCCGCGCTCTCGATTGTCCATTATGGCTACGTGATGGAAAACGGTAGGATTGTGCTGGACGGCTCGGCGGAGCAACTTGCCGCCAATGAGGATATCAAAGAGTTTTATCTTGGTCTGACGCAGCTTGGCG
>JAGHYP010000305.1 GCA_017743585.1 Chloroflexota bacterium | reverse complement strand
GCGCCGGGTGAGGTGGACAAAGCAAAAAAAGCGCTGGCTGACGTTGCCGCGCAGTTCAGCGCGCTCAGCGCCGATCTCCAGTCCGAAGCGGCGCTCCGCACCGCCGGGTCGCTGGTCGAACGCGCTGAGCAATTGCTGAAGGAGCGTCGCGCCGCCGATGCAATCACGGCGGCTCAGGCAGCGTCAGCCACACTAACGTCGTTTGCCGATGTTGTTGCGCGTATGCGCGATATTTCCGATGGGATCGCAGCCGGACGAGCCGCAGCCGAACGCGCCGCAGCGCAGGGTTTTCGCGTCGAAGCAGGCATGGCATCGTTCAACACCGCCGAAGGGTTGCTGCGTCAGGCGGCAGCGGCGCTGCCCGTCGTCGGACCGGAAGGGGTCGCCAGTCTGCTCGATCAGGCGGACAAAGCGCGTGAGATGGGCGTGCTTCGCGGCGGCGGGTTGCCAGCGCGCTACCGTGCCAACCTCGAACGGATCGAGAACGTCAAGGCTGCGGGAGAAGCGCTTGCGGCATTCATCGATGAAGGATGGCGCGTTTTCGACATCGTTGATGAGTTTGCCGAAAGTTCGTGGAGCGACATTCGCGGCAATGGCAGCGAAGCCGAGCGCGCCGCCGATGAGGCGCAGGAGTTGTGGGAACGGGCAGCCGAACGCAACTCGATGGAACGCCAGGAATTCATTGAAGCCAGCGCGGATCTGGATGCAGCGGAAGAGCGGATCGCATACGCGCGCGCGCTCATCGAGGCGATCATCAAGCGCCTGAAAGACCTGGAAGCCGCGCGTGACGCCGCGCGCGACGAAATTGCGGCTGCCGAGGCAGACATCATGCAGGGGCGCGCGTTCATTGCCGCCAACGATCCCGACGTTGGCAGGGAACCCGAAAAACTCCTTGCGCGCGCCGAGTCGGCGCTGGCCCAGGCGCGCGCCGAAATCGGGCAGGAACGCCCCGACTGGTTGCAGATCGTTCGCCTGGCGCACGAAGCCAATCATCTGGCGGATGAGGCGCTGCGCGGAGCGCGCTCGGAAGTTGAGGCGATGAACCGGCTGCGTGAGCAACTCAAGCGGATGCAACAGGTCGCCACTGCCGAAGTGCAGAAGATCGTTCAGTTTGTGAGCATTCACCCGCGCGACATTCCGGTTGGTGCGAAGGATAAAATCAACGGGTTGCAGATCAATCTCCAGGCGGCCTATGCAGCGGCGCAAAGCGTCGATCAGAAGGAAGAGGAAGCGCGCGCAGCCGCACTGCGTGACGCTATTGAGCGGTATACAGCGCTGGAACAGCAGGCTGCCGGCATTTATGAAGAGATCCGGAGCCATTTCCAGCGCCTCGAAGCGATGCGCCAACGGGTGCGCGCCGAATCAGAGCGCGCGAAGGCCGCCATCAGCCGCGCCGAGCAACTGTCGGCACGGGCAGGGAGTCTGGTGAGCCGGGACGCTGCCGGATTTGCTCTGTTGCAGGAAGCGCGCACCAGTTACAACCAGATCGGGCAGGTCTACAACGAGGCGGATATGCAGCGCGCGCTGCGCTGGGCGCAGGAGGCGTATGAGAAAGCCGAGCGCGCGTCACGGATCTTTGAGGCACTGATACGCGCCGCGTCGCAGGGCGACGATAGCCTCGGCGATTTTATCGGTGGCGTGTTGGTCGGAACGCTCTTGAACGATAGCCGCCCCCGTCGGAGCAGCTGGAGCGGCGGCAGTCGCGGCGGTGGCGGCTTCGGCGGCGGCAGTCGCGGCAGTGGTGGCTTCGGCAGCGGCGGGCGCAGCGGCGGCGGCTTCGGCGGCGGCGGGCGCAGCGGCGGCGGCTTCGGCGGCGGGCGCAGCGGTGGCGGGTGGTGAACGAAGAAGTATCGAAATCAGTATTCGCCCCATAGCCTGACGGCTCATTATTACTGACTATAGGCTGATGAAGATCAAGAATGTAAACTGGTATTCGTTCTTGCCGCAGGTCTGGTGGAGATTGAGAATTTATAGCAGTTCTCGAAAACGTTAACCTCTGTCTGGGTCTGCCGTATCGCGTGCAGGGTCCGCTTCCAGCGGAGTGTAGACCGAAATGATGGACTTGAAATATGCCGTTCTACTCTGTTCGTGTCAAGCCTTGCTCAGCAGGGCGCACTGTCTGCCCGCTGGACTATGCAATCGTGCGTTGCGGAAACGGAGGCCCGCCAAGAATGACGCACTCACGCCCCCACGCCTACATGTGCGCACAGAAGGCAACGTTCCTGTGCATCGAGTTCGGTGCGCCGCCAACCGTGACGCCCTGCGCACGCGGGCAGCGTCCGCGCCATTCCGAAACCGTCCCGCGCTGGTGGCATCGCCGGTAAACCGAGGGTAGCGCGAGTCTTCCCTTCGGGACGGACACGGGTACACGCCCGCTTTCTCCTACTGCCTACCCCGACTCCGCGACGTTCAAGGGCGGACAGAACATATGAGCCTTCTGGCGGTTTCGCACATTCCAATGGGCTTGTCACCTGGCCGCCCGCTATCCTATGTCGGCGCTCGCCGGGGCGTGCCGGGCGCGCTACTCAGCTGACCAATGGTGCCCATCCAGGTCAGCGAGAACCCAGCGGATGGAGGCGCGTTCCCGCTGCTATAGCCATTGCCAGAAGGCCGCGCGTCCCAGCGTGAACCAGCGCTGGCGGCCAAGCTACGCTTGGCGGCAGCGACGGCGCGCGGGACGGCTGCTTCGGCCTCTGCCGCCTGCATGCCTAACACGAGCGTGATGAGCGTCGCCAGCGCCAATCCTGACACCTGGCGCTCCGAATGCGCCAGATTGCGTACCTGACTGGCTTCCCGCTGCCGGGCGCT
>JAGHYP010000304.1 GCA_017743585.1 Chloroflexota bacterium | reverse complement strand
GAGGGTACTGAAACAAGTAGACTTTCGCCATTGAGGTATGGAAATCGTCGCTGGTTGCAACCCCCTCCGACCCGCAGAGGGTACTGAAACCCCGCTGGTCGATCTCGACCTTACCACTGGATTTAAGTTGCAACCCCCTCCGACCCGCAGAGGGTACTGAAACCTATAAAATCTTTTGGTTGGATTATCCCCACTGAGAACGGTTGCAACCCCCTCCGACCCGCAGAGGGTACTGAAACGCCGCTTGACTGGGGCTACGATGGAAGAGCTCTTGCGTTGCAACCCCCTCCGACCCGCAGAGGGTACTGAAACACCTCTAAGATAGCACGGGCACATTCGATGCGGATCAAAGTTGCAACCCCCTCCGACCCGCAGAGGGTACTGAAACTACCGCAGCGGCAGAGATACAGGAACAAAAACTGTTGTAACTGCCTGCAATGCCACGTCATGAAAGCGCTACGAGGCCATCGGCGCTATTGGCGCGCCTATCGGTCGCACTCCTCTCGGAAAGCTTGGGTGCTAGCACCCAAATACGGGTCTCCACAACTTATCGAGGGCGCGCAAGTCTTGACAGCGCTCTGGGAATGCCCTAGAATAACGCCGCTCGACTTGTCCGCATCTTGAAGAGCGCGCCGAAGCCACTGGACGGTTTCAAGGGCGCGCTCGCGTTCTCTCCACCGCCACGTGCAACCCGATAAGGGTACATGCACTCAGTTCAGCTCGATGCGCATCCTGTAGCACGCTAGGTATGACGCCCAGCAGGGCACCAAGAGGAGACGGCGAATGAATAGGCGACCGAGCAACGTCTTGAAGGCTCTCCGCAAAGTCCTGAAGCATCGCAATGAGCTGGAGAAAGTGGCTCGTTCAGGGCAGGTTTTGCTGCTCGACTCGTACAAGAACGCGCAGCGCATCGTCGAGCTAGTCGGCATGCAAGACGCCGTGCGCGTGGTCGAGCGCCTGATGCACGCCGAGACAAACGCCTATCACATCCTGCGCCGAGAAGGCACTGAGCAGCGCTACATCGCACCCGATCCGCTCAATGCCTTGCACCTCACGAACGATCCCTTCGGCGAGGCGCTGACGGGCAGCACAATCGTCTACGAGAGGCAGGCGTTCTTGCCCTATCCGATCTGGATGGATTGGCTAGGCGTTGCGATCTTCGGCCCTGTCCATTCCAAGCAAGTGCTGATCAAATACGCGCGCATCACCAAATGGCTGTACCTGAACGGGGAGACCTACCTCAGCGATATCACACAGAACAATGTACGCCTTGTGGATATCTGCCATCGGCTGCAGTACCCGCTGAACCGCCTAGCGCAGCGCGGCATGGTGTTCCAGCACCGCCTCCTGAACGACACGCACTGGATCGTGACCGCCTACGAGGGCGACGCGCGCGACGAAGCCGCGCTGGAGCTCTGCGCAACCGATGCGCCGATGCTGCGCTCAGGTCAGTGGCGCCTGCGCGAGGGATACGACTGGTCAGACATGAGCGAGGTGCGCAAATGGCTGCCCGAGCAAGCGCGCAGGGCGCTGATCAGCACCTTGCAGCGCACTGACATGGCGCGCATATCTTGCAGCCGCGAGCAAGACGAATACGCAGATCACGTCTGGACGCCGCCGCTGGCGGGCATGGATGCCGCGCCCATCATCCATGAGGAGTTCGGCGACGACGAAAACGACTGCGAGCCGCCTGCGGTCTTCTGAGATCGCATAACACTGAGTTAAAAGATTACAGGAGCGCCTGCGCAAGGCGCTCCTTTTTGGTTTTTACTGCGCACGAGCCGCGCCGCTGCGCAAGAATGAGGTTTGATGCAGAGAGCGCGGGAGCGCTATACTGATCGAATTGTTGATGGAAGGGAATAACGGGGCTCTCATGCGGCGTTGGCTTGTGTTGACGCTCGGCATTGTGGTGAGCGCAGTTTTTTTATACCTCGGCCTGCGCGGCATACAGCTGGAAGAAGTGGCGCGGCGCATTGTCGGCGCGGAGCTGATCTGGTTGCTGCCCGGCGTGGCGATCTACTTCTTGGCGGTCTGGGGCAGGACGTGGCGCTGGCACTACTTGTTGCATCCGCTGAAGCGCGTCGCGCCGCGCGCGCTCTTCCCGATCGTCGTCATCGGCTACATGGGCAACAACGTCTATCCGTTCCGCGCCGGTGAGGTGATCCGCGCCTACGTGCTGAAGCGCAACGAGCAAGTCAGCTTGACAAGCGGCTTGACGACGATTGTGGTCGAGCGCGTCCTCGATGGCTTAGTGATGCTGATCTTCATCTTCGCCGCGCTGCCTTTCGCGCCGATCGAGGCGGAATGGCTGCGCACAGTGGTCATCTTCGGCGCGCTGTTCTTCTTCGGCGCGCTCGCCATTTGCCTAGCGCTGGCGGCGCGTCCTGCCTATGCGCAACGCCTTGCGCACAGCGCGCTCAGACGTTTTTTGCCTGCTCGGGCGCGGATGCCGCTCTTGCGCCTGCTCGATCATCTCCTAGATCGCTTCCTAGACGGCCTGAAAAGCCTGCGCAGCCCGCGCGACCTGCTGATGACGCTCCTCACCTCGATTTTCATCTGGCTGACTGAGACGACCACGTATTGGTTCGTGATGCACGCCTTCAACCTTGAGGTGAGCTTCTTCGCGCTGATGCTGATGACGGCCGTGGTCAATCTGGCGACGACGCTGCCATCCTCGCCGGGGTACATCGGCACGTTCCACGCGCCGGGCATCCTCGTGCTGGAGGCATTCCGCGTCAATAGCGAGGTCGCCGCCAGTTATACCATCGTGCTACACGCGGCGCTCTGGCTGCCGCTGTCTCTTATACACATCCT
>JAGHYP010000020.1 GCA_017743585.1 Chloroflexota bacterium | reverse complement strand
GGCTAGATTTTATCCTCTGCTAACAAGGCAGCGAGGCGCGGCGGCACGTGCGCACGGATATGCATGCCTTTTGCCGTCGGCTGCGCGCTATCGAGGACGCCTTGCTCGCGGATGAGCGCCAACAGATCGCCGCGCTGGTACGGGACGAGCAGCTCGATCTCCAACATCGATTCGCGCAAGACGCGCTCGATCTCGCTGATGAGCAACGGCAAGCCTTCGCCGCTCTGCGCTGAGATTGGCACAATAGCGGCGTAGCGATCGGCGCCGCGCAACGGCGGCACACCATTCGGCAGCTTATCGATCTTGTTCAGGGCGAGGATGCGCGGCAAGCGCGGCACGTCGATCTCAGCTAGAGTATCTTCCACTGCTTCAATCTGCGCGGCAGCCTGCGGATGCGCGGCGTCCACCACATGGATGATCATGTCTGCTTCGCTCACTTCCTCCAGCGTGGCGCGGAAGGCAGCGATCAAGGTCGTTGGCAGTTTTTGAATGAAGCCGACCGTGTCTGAGATCAGGACTTGCTTGCCGCTGTTCAAGGTCAGGCGTCGCGTGGTCGGGTCGAGCGTGGCAAATAGCTGATCGGCGACGTAGACATTAGCGCCAGTCAGCGCGTTGAGCAGCGTGGACTTGCCGGCGTTGGTGTATCCGACCAAGGCAATGGTTGGGATGCCCTGCCGCGCGCGCTGAGCGCGATGCCGACCGCGATGCGCTCGCACTGCTTCGATCTCTTGCTTCAGTTTGGCGATGCGCCTCTTGATCTCGCGCCGATCCGACTCCAGCTGCGTCTCGCCCGGCCCGCGCAAGCCGACCCCGCCGTTGCCGCTGCGTCCGCTGCTGCCGCCCGCTTGGCGTGCGAGGTGTGTCCATTGGCGCGTCAAGCGGGGCAGACGGTACTCGTATTGCGCCAGCTCAACTTGCAGCGCGCCCTCGCGCGTGCGCGCGTGCTGCGCAAAGATATCGAGGATCAGCGCTGAGCGATCGATGACCTTGACCGTCTCGCCGAAGCATTTTTCCAGCTCGCGCTGATGGTTAGGCGAAAGCTCGTCGTCAAAAATGACCACATCAGCGGCAAGTTGCGCCACTAGCTCTTGCACCTCGCGCACTTTGCCGCTGCCGATGTACGTGGCAGGATCGATGCGCTGTAAATGCTGCACAGCGCGCCCGACCACTTGAATGCCTGCCGTCTTCGCCAAGAGCGCCAGCTCATCCAGCGACTCTTGCGCGCGCAGCAGGGGGCGCGCCGAGCGCACCTCTGCCGCCACAAGGAAGCCGCGCTCTTTAGGCGGCGCGGTCAGCCGCTCGTCATCCTCTGGCGCGATGAAAGTCTCCACTTGGGCTCTGTGACGCCTCAATGCACGCTCCTATGCTCGTCCCGAATACCATGCCTTTAGACGCGCAATCGCCTCTTGCAAGCGCTCATCTGCCACGCTGATGCTCAGCCGCACGTAGCCTTTGCCTGCCGGCCCGTACATCGCGCCGGGCGTCAGGCTGACGTGCGCTTGCTCTAGCGCGGCTTGGACGTATGCCACGTCGTCACCTTCTTCCACGCGCGCCCAGACGTACAGCGAGCCTGACGTCTTGAATGGGCTCAGCCCGATGCTCGGGCAAGCCGCCAAAAGCACATCGCGCCGCGCCTGATAGATCGCATTGCGGGCATCAATCCAACTTTGCGGCGTCTCGTTCAGCGCCAGCGCGCCTGCCTCATAGATCGGATGGAAATGTCCGCTATCCATGTTGCTCTTGATGGTCAACAGCGCTTCGATCACCTCGCGCCGCGCAAGGCACGCGCCCAAGCGCCAGCCTGCCATGTTGTAAAGCTTCGAGAGCGACATGAACTCGACCGTGCATTCAAGCGCGCCTTCAACTTGTAGCGCGCTCGGCGCGCGGTAGCCATCGTAGACCACTTCGGCGTATGGATTATCGGAGCAGAGCAACAGGCGATGCTCGCGGCAGAAAGCGACCAGTTTTTCGTAGAGCGCGAGGTCGCACGTAGCGCCTGTTGGATTGTTCGGATAGTTCACCCAGAGCAGTTTGGCGCGCCGCAGCTCAGGCTGCTCGCGCAACGCGTCAAGATCAGGTTCATAATTGCGGGCAGGGTCAAGGTGCATCAGGATCACATCGCCGCCTGCCATCAGCGTGCCCATTGTGTACGCCGGATAGTTCAGATCAGGCACAATGGCTGCATCGCCTCGGTCTATGAAGGCGAGCGCTAGGTTCACAATGCCTTCCTTCGAGCCGATCAGCGGCAGCACCTCTTTATCGGCGTCCACCTGCACGCCGAAGCGCCGCTCATAGTACGCTGCCACTGCTTTGCGGAAGGCGGGCAAGCCGCGATAACCGCCATAGCCATGAGACTTCGGATTTTGAGCGCTGCGCTGCAGCATTTCGATCACAGGCGGCGGTGGTGGCATATCAGGGCTGCCCATATCGAGGCGGATGATATCCGCGCCCGCTGCTGTCAGCTGCCCGATGCGGCGGTTGATTAGCTCGAAGCCATAAGGCGGCAATCGGTCAAGGCGCGCCGCTGCCTTGGGAAGTGAAAAAGTTTGTGTCGCCATGCGCGTAGAGACCTTTTCAAGGTCGATTCTACCACAAGCGCTAGATGTCCGCGCTTGCCAGCGGCGCGGAAGAATGTTAAATTCAGGATTATCATGCCTGCTCAATAGCACAACGCTCGCGCGACCGCTAACCGTGTCTTGATTAAGGAGCTCCCGCGTGGCCGAGACGATCATCCCGCTCGATCAGATTCCGATTAGTGAGCCTGCCGTGCGCGCTCGCGTAGATGAGCTGCAACAAGCGGCGCGTCTACAACGCCGTCCGCCGTGGATCAAGGTGCGCGCGCCCGGCGGCGAAACCTACGAGATGGTGCGCGCGCTCATGCGCAGCAAGGCGCTAAACACCGTCTGCGAAGAGGCGCACTGCCCAAATATCGGCGAGTGCTGGGGAAACGGCACCGCCACTTTCTTGTTGATGGGCGATACCTGCACGCGCTCTTGCGGCTTCTGCAACATCAAGACGGGTCGCCCTGCGCCGCTGGATTGGACAGAGCCGATCCGTGTGGCAGAGGCAGTGCGCGCCATGAACTTACGCCATGTGGTCATCACCAGCGTGAACCGCGACGAGCTCCCTGATGGCGGCGCGCCAATCTTCGCCATGACCATCAGGCGCATTCGGCAGGTGCAGCCCGGCTGCTCAATCGAAGTGCTGATCCCAGACTTCAAAGGCAAGATCGAGGCGCTCAAGATCGTGATGGACGCGCAGCCTGAGATCCTCAATCACAACGTGGAGACCGTGCCGCGGCTCTTCAAGCGCGTCCAGCCGCAAGATAGATACGAATGGGCAATGGCGACGCTCGGCAACGCCAAAGCGCTCGATCCGCTCGTGCTGACCAAGAGCGGCATCATGGTCGGCCTTGGCGAGACGTTCGATGAAGTGGTCGCCGTCATGCGCGACTTGGCGGCGCTCAAGGTGGACATCCTGACCATCGGTCAGTACTTGCAGCCGAGCAAGAGGCATCTGCCGGTTGAGCGCTACTACGAGCCCGCCGAGTTCGAGGAGCTCAAGCGCATCGGCTTGGAACTCGGCTTCAAGTGGGTGGAGAGCGGGCCGCTAGTGCGCAGCTCCTACCGCGCCGAGCAGCAAGTGCGCGCGCTCTCGCAGCTCAGCCATTTCCGCATGCACAGCGAATGAGCGCCGCGCCTATCAAGACCGGCAGATCAACGAGGCGACACGCACCTCTGAGCCGAGCGAGGCGCTGAAGCCCGTCTCTTGTAAGGTGAGGCACGTTGAGAGCGCCGCTCAGGCGCTCTCGCTCATGCTGTTGTCCCGCTTCGCTTTAGACAATCTCACTCAGGTCTGCCTCTTTCGGCGCACAGGCTCGACCTTCGCGTTCGGATCAATCCAGCGTCTGCCGCGCTTGACCCAGCCGGGATGCGGCGGCGTCTCGTCATCAGCGGCGCTCGGCGCTGCAGCCTCAGCTTTTGGCGCAGGTTCAGGCTTTGCCGCTTCAACCGGCGGGGCGGCAGCAGGCGGCTCAGCTACAGCGGCTGCAGCAGGCGCAGGCTCGGGCTCGGCAGGCTTTGTAGCGTACGGGCCTGGGCGCGACGGCTCTAGACCTGCCTTCTTGCGAGCCTTCTGCACATCAGTGTGGTCGTAGCCGCCGCGCGCTGCCTGCTCCTCAGCGGCAGTGGTCGGCGCAATGGACTGCCAGTAGCGAATCTCACGCGAGAGCCGCGCCTTATCGTAAATGTGCGCCGAAGTGCGGTCATAAGACGCTAGCTCGTAGTTGTGATCCATCTTGATCGCGTCAAACGGACAGTACTCAGCGCAGTAGCCGCAGTTCATGCAGATATCAATGTCAATGTAGAACTGCTCAGGCTCGGGCTTGGGTCGTCCTGTGTTGGGATCAGTGCCGCGCACAATCCAGATGCACTGCGGCGGGCACACCTTGGCGCAGATGCCGCATGAAGTACACCAATCCTTGCCGGGATAATCTGGATCGTCGTGATTGTAGGTGACCAAGAACGGCGTGAAGCGAAAGCGCTCTGGCACTGCCAATTTCTCGTCAGGATACTCGACTGTGACCAAGCCGCGATTGGCAAGGCTCTGCTTTTGCTGGAAGACTTCCACGTCGCGTTTGCGACCAAGCCACTGGATATCGTCAATGAAGGTCGTGATCAGGTGACGGAACGTCACGCCCAGACCTTTGAGAATGCCCGAACCGTACATATCCTAGTCCGTCTCCTAGCGATCAGTCTCGCCTAGCACGATGTCAATGCTGCCTAGAATAGCCACCACATCGGCAACTTTTTGTCCCTTGCACATCTCGCCGAGCGGCGTCAGGTTGATGAAGCTGGGCGCGCGCACGTGATAGCGCCACGGATTGCCGCCGCCCATCGAGACGCAATAGAAGCCTAGCTCGCCCTTTGGATTCTCGGCAAAGCCATACGCCTCGCCCGCCGGGACTTTGATCGAATAGCTGCTCTTGCCGCCGAAGATCGGCTGGCCAGCTGTCTCTTTCAGGCGCGGCAGAATCTGCTTCAGGATGCGCACGCTCTGGCGCATTTCGTCAAGGCGCAAGCAGTAGCGGTCATAGATATCGCCGTTCGGCCGCGTGCAAACGTCAAATTCCAGCTCGGGATAGATGCTGTATGGATTGGCGCGACGGATATCGTACGGCACGCCTGAGGCGCGCAAGAGCGGGCCGGACGCGCTGTAAGCGATCGCCATCTCAGCGGGCAGCAAGCCGACGCCAATGCAGCGACTCTTGATGATCTCGCTCTCAGAGAGCAGCTCATCCAGCTCGTCAATCGAGCGCGGCAGCCGATCGTTGATCAGCTGCTCAAGGTATTTCATCGTGTCCATGTCGCGCACTCTGTCGTTCACCAGCGCCGCTTCGCTGCGAATGCGCGCAGGCAGGTCTTTGAAAACGCCGCCGATGCGCATGTAGTTGCACATCATGCGCGAGCCCGCTGTTGCCTCAAAGAAATCGAGGATGTACTCGCGGGTTTGGATGGCGTATAGCGCAGGTGTGAAGAACGCGCCTAAATCGTTGAGCAAGAAGCCGATTGACCATAGATGATTGACAATGCGCGTCAGTTCCGCCATCAGGACGCGGATCACTTCGGCACGGTACGGCACGCTCACCTGCCCCCGCATCATCTGCTCGACCGTTATGGCGTAAGCCAGATTGTTCGCCATGCTGCAGATGTAATCGAGGCGGTCAGTGTAGGGCATGTTGCCATACCATGTGTTGCGCTCGCCGATCTTCTCATGGTTGCGATGCAAATAGCCCATGACCGGCTCCAGCGACTCGACGGTCTCGCCGTTGAGCGCCACCATCATGCGGAAGACGCCGTGCGTGCTGGGATGGTGCGGCCCAAGGTTGACCAGCAGGCGATCAGTGCGGAAGGCAGGGTCGCCCATGATATCCACGCCGAGCGACATGCCGTGCTGGAATTCCGCCTCGCTGATCGGCTTGTAGTTATCGAGCGTGAAACCTGCAGGATAGCGCACGTTGTGACCGAAGGGATTGTATTCTTCAGCGCGGAAGACATGTCCGCTGGGCCAGCGACTATCAAACGGCTTAGTCTCTTGCTCGTAGTAGGCTTCTTGATAATCCTTGCGCATCGGATGCCCTTCGAAGCCTTCCCAGAGCAAAATGCGCTTCAGGTTAGGATGCCCTGCGAAGTGAATGCCGTACAGATCGTACGCCTCGCGCTCTTGGAAGTCCGCGCCGGGATAGATGCTGACGAGGCTTGGGATGACGGGGTTTTGGCGGTCGGTCTGAGCCTTGAAGACCAACGGCTTGCCGCCGCTCGGCACGCGGAAAGCGTGATAGACCACCTCAAGGTGATCGCCGTGACCGAGGTAATCCACGGCGGTCAAGCTAGAGAGGTAATTGAAGCCGTACTCACCGCGGATGACGCGCGCGAACTCGGGCAGCTTGGCCGCTTCTACGATCACGCCTTCATAGCCTGGGCGTGTGTCGTCTCTCACCGCGTCCGGGAAGCGCTCCTTGAGCGCCGCAATGGTGCTGGGCAGGTCAGTGACTTTGGGGAGGGCTTGATCGGTCATAAAATCGGTCATAAAGATGCTCCTCAGGCGCCTTGAGATAGCGTGCGCTCAGCGAGGCTCTGCGCGACGGTCGGCGTGACGCGGTTGCGTTGCGCTTCTTTGCGCAGCACTTCGGCATGGCGCGGATCGATGATATCGGGGCCGAGAATCGGCACGGGAATCTCCTCGCTCGGGCCGCCGCCATACCACGGCACGCTGGCGCTGACGCCGAGCGATTGCTTCTCAATCTTCTTCTGCAAGGCGATCAGTCCATAGAGCAGCGCTTGCGGCGTGGGCGGACAACCTGGCACGTAGACATCCACGGGTATGTATTTATCAATGCCGCTGACCACATTGTAGCCTTCTTTGAAGGGACCGCCGCCTGAGGCGCAGGCGCCCATCGCCAGCACGTACTTCGGCTCAGGCATTTGGTTGTAGAGACGCACGATTGGCACAACCATCTTCTTGGTGACCGTGCCAGAGACGATCATCAGGTCGGCTTGGCGCGGGCTGGCGCGCATGACCTCCATGCCGAAACGCGCCAGATCGAAGCGGCTGGCGGCCGTCGCGATCATCTCGATGGCGCAGCACGCCAAGCCGAAAAGCATCGGCCAAATCGAGCGGCTGCGCGCCCAGTTATACAGGCTGCTCAGGCTGGTGACCGCCACATTCGACTGCATCTCTTCTGGCACGGGAATATCAGGATGCTGCAGTTGGCGCAAGTCAATCCCACTGTTGTTCATGAAAACTCCTCCTCAACGCTGCCGCTCTGCGCGCACAGCGCGGACACCCTGACCTCAAGAACTGGCATTCACTTCTTCCCACCACTCGCGCAGAATGTCGCTGAGCAGCTCATCGTTCGCCAAGGCAGGATCGTCGGCGAAGTTGGGCAGCGCCACGATCAACGCTCGGAGCTGCTCTAAACCGACTGTATCTACGTCTATGTGCGGATACGCCGCCATGAGCGCTAAGACGATCTCATAGCTGGCTTCCCAGTACAACGCTTTTTGAAAGTCAGCTTCTGAGGGATATTCTACCACGTTTGATCAACTTTTCACAGGCGTTCGATGCTACAATCGGCATATTGTAGCGCGCTGCGATACCTTGCATTCAGCCGGGAGAGTGAAAGACCGAACAGAGATAGGATGCTAGGCGCGCGCGTTGCTCAAGCGGGGGCTGAGACCTCTAACCTCGTAGTCCCTGCTTGCCGCTGAGCGCCGCCAGACCGTACAAGCGAGCATGACCAATCGCTCCATGGCGCCGCAAAGCGCGCGATATGGGCTTAGGCCTCGCTTGGAACTAGCCCAAGCGCGGCTATGCGCAAGCGGGGCAACGTCAAGCGCCGAAACCGCCAAGCTGAGATCAAGTCGAGATCAAGATCAAGCGCAGAGGCGCTTGCGCGCGATCGTGCTTGCCCGTGAAATTGCCGCTCCAGAGGGCGCGCCTTGCGCCGTGCGCTGCGAGCGACGCGCGCTCAGTTGACAAGGAAGCACTTCTGATGAGACAATGCTCTTGCATCAACATAGCTTGAGCAGGAAGAGCAGAATGACAGGAGCGGAGCTTCAGGCGAAAGGCACTGAACTTTTCATGCAGCGCGATTACGAAGCAGCGCAGGTGCAGTTTGAGCAAGCGAAAGCCGCCTACGAGGCAGAGGGCAGGCTCGATCTGGCGGCTGAGATGCAGGTCAACCTCGGCTTGATCGATCAGCGCTTGGGCAACTTTGAGGCGGCGGTCGAGAAGCTGAACGCAGCGCGCCGATTCTTCGCTGAACAAGGCGATGCCAAGCGCGAGGCAATGGTCATCGGCAACCTGGGCGGCTTGTACATGGCGGAAGGCAACATGGAGCAGGCCTTCACCCTGCTGCGCCAGGCCGCCGACGCCTTCCGCGATATGGGCGACGACGAGCGTTACAGCCGCACACTGATGGAGATAGCGAATTTGCAAGTCCGCAGCGGCAAGTGGCTGGAAGCTGCCGCAACCTACGAGCTCGCGCTCGATCTGATCAAAAAGCCGAACTTGGGTCAGAAGGTGCTGAAAGGCTTGCTCGGCATCAAAAATCGGTTGGTAGGCAGTGGTGTGCCGAAGAGCGCAAGCGACGACTCGCCCAAGTCGCGGAGCTGATCAGGTGGCGCTGCGCTTCCAAGTGCCATCGCGCAGACGGAAGATGAGCGTCTCAGTTTGATCGGCGCCCGCACTTGTACAATGGCGCGCGGCACACCGTCAGCGGCGGCCGTGATGGCAGCCGCCAGCACTTGCGCGTTCGGCTGCCCAAAGGCGCTCAGACGTTGCTGGAAGAGTGTGCGCGTGCTGGCATCGCTCATGTCCCACAGCGCCTGCAGCGACTCGAGGTCATTTTGCACGATCAGCTGGCGCTCAACTTCCAAGCGCCACTGGAAAAACGGACGCCAATCCAAGCTCAGCAGCTCAAGCGGCTGTCCTAGCGCGCGCGCCACCATACTGATATCCGAGTCGGCGCTCAACGCACGCGCCACAGCCGCCAAAGCCGAGTCGCCGTATGAGTCGCGCAAGCTCTGCACGAAGGCGAGGCGCGACATATCCACACGCCCTGTATAGGTCGCCGCTAGCCACTCGATCAGAGTTTGGTGCAGCCATGCCGCGTCCACATTGCGGCGCGGACGCACGCCGCCGCTCGCCAAATCCACTTGTCGCGTGGCGAGCGCCGCCGTCACAGCGTCCTCGACCACGTGCGGCAGCGGATCGATCAGCGACAGGCGATCATCGCGTGCCAACGGCGAAGGCACAAAAAGCCGATCGGGTTGCGCGCTATCCCACGCCACTTGCAAGGCGGGATTCGGCACCAGCTCAAGCTCAAGCGCAGGACACGCGCTATTGCCCAGCACTCGGCAGCCTTCGCGCCACCAGCGCGCAGCGCGCTCCAGCAGCGCGCGCGCCGAGTCTTCGTCAAGCTGGCGGTAGCGCACAGTCACGGCCCCATCGCGCATCGCGCGCGGCTCGCCCCAGAAAGTGTAATCTGACGGCACGTGCCGCCAACCATCGCTATAGCGCCAATAGAACCACACCGCGCGATGCGGCACGCCGTCTAGCACCTCTTCGAAGACCACGCGACCGCGCAATCCGTCCACTGTTGCATCGAAGACATTGCCGCTCAACGTCAGCGCACGCGCCATTTTGAGCTGTTGATAGTGTTGAAAGCGCTCGCCTTGAACGATGTACCAATTATCGTCGGCGCTGCGCTGCAGCAGCATGAAGTCGCCGTAGTCTCCAGCGCGCAGCGCAGCTAGCTCCGCTTGCAGTGTATCAATCAGGCCTTGGCGCAATTGATTATCCACATCTTTAAGGCGCAGCAAGGCCAGTAGCGCGCTTGCGCCGATGAAAAAGAGCAGCAGCATAGTGAATAGGATCAGCCGCTTGCGCCGTCTGACCCGCTGTGAGCGCGGCTCAGGCGATTCGATAGCGCGCTCCTGAATGCGTTCTGCCCCGATCTGCCAATCCAGCTCGATGCTCACCTTTTCCGCTCTGCTTCACTCAACTTTCGGCCCTTGCAACGTGACCTCGCCCGCAAAGACGCGATGAATCTGCCCGTCATCAGTGCGCACCAAGAGCGCGCCGTCTTCACCTACGTCCAGCGCTTGCCCAGCCACGATTTGCTGTCCCGTGGTGGCGTCGGCGGCTTGCACGCGCTTGCCCAGCATGTTGAGCGCCGCGCGCCACGTCTGAAAAAGCGCCGAACTCTCGGCGTTCTCTGACCAAAAGTCGAGCCGCTTCAGGATATCCGCCAGCAGCAGCGCGCGATCAATCGGCGCACGGCAGTACGGCTCCAGATTGGTGGCAATTGCCCTCAGCCCGAGCTCGTCGAGCGGCACGCGCACGTTGATGCCGACGCCGACGATGATCGCTTCCAGCGACGCGCCGCGCCAGAGCGGCTCGAGCAGGATGCCACACACTTTACGTCCGTGCAGCTGGATATCGTTGGGCCACTTGAGCTTGACGACGCTGGGGTCGAGACCGAGCAGCTCGATCAGCGCGCTGCGCACGGAGACAGCTGCCGCCATTCCGTAGCGCACAGGCAGGATGCTCAAATGCGCTAGGTACAATACAACGCTGAAGAGCAGCGCCGTGCCGCTCGGCGCCTGCCAGCGCCTGCCAAAGCGACCGCGCCCTTCTGTCTGGAATTCAGCCACCACCACGGCGCCGTGTGGCGCGCCATTGGCTGCCCAGCGCTGTGCTACGTCGTTTGTGCTGCTCGTCGTCTCTAGGAATTGAAACGCGCGCTCGCCGAGCGCCATGCGCAAGCGTTCGGCGCTTAACGCTTCGGGATGTTCACTCACCGTATGGTATCCAGACGTTCTTAACCTGCGTCGCGGCGCGCAAAAAATGTTGCCCTTCGCCTTGCGCGCGGTCAAACCAATTGCGCGGCGTCGCCTCTGCCCAAGTGCGCTTCAAGTTGCTCGCTGAGGCGGCCTCGACCAATCTCACGCCTTCGGGCGTGCCAAAGTACCATACCGCATCCACATCCTCATGCTCGGCAAGCGTCTTCGCCAAGACGTCGCGCCTGCCCGTCACGATGTTCACCACGCCGTCTGGCAAGTCGGATGTCTCCAGCACTTGATAGAGATCAGTGGCGATCAGCGGATAAGCCTCAGAAGGCACGACGACGACCGTGTTGCCCATTGCGACCGCAGGCGCCATCAGCGAGATCAAGCTGAGCAACGGCGCTTCATCCGGACACAGAATCCCGATCACGCCGATTGGCTCAGGGATGGCGAGCACAACTCCGCGCAGCGGCACGCCATGTACCTGACCGTCGTATTTATCCGCCCAGGCGGCGTAAGTGAACAGCCGCTTGAGCGCCATCTGCACTTCTGCCGTGCCGTCTTGCCCTGTCAGCGCTGCCAAACGCGCCGCAAATTCCGCTGAGCGCGCTGCCAAGTTCTCAGCGATGTAATACAGAACTTGCGCGCGTTGGTATCCATGCGTGAACTGCCAGCCCGCCGCTGCGTGCGCCGCCTCGACCGCGTTGCGGATATCTTTGCGGTTGCCTTCGCCAACCTCGCCCAGCAAGCGCCCGTCCGCGCCGCGCACGGGCAGGCTGTAACCGCTATCGGGGCGCACCTGCTTGCCGCCGATGAACAATTTCGGCGTGCGGTCGATCATCAAGACAGGCGCGCTGTACGCCGCTGAAGGCGCTTGCACAGGCAGCGATGTGCGCTCTGCTAGGTCTGCGCGCATTTTGAGATACTCATACATGCCTTCGCGCCCGCCTTCGCGACCGTAGCCGCTCTCGCGGTAGCCGCCGAAGCCCGAAGCGGCGTCGAATAGGTTCGTGGCGTTGATCCAGACCGTGCCAGCCTTCACTTTGCGCGCCACATCTAATGAAAGGTTTAAGTTATCCGACCAGATGGACGCAGCAAGGCCGTAAGGCGTGTTGTTAGCGAGCGCGACCGCTTCCGCGGGCGTGCGGAAGGTCATCACAACGAGGACAGGGCCGAAGATCTCCACTTGCGCAATTGTGGAAGATGGTGCGACGTTTGTGAAGAGCGAGGGCGGGAAGAAATAACCTTCCGCGGGGCAAGCGATGCTCGGCTGCCAGAGCTGCGCGCCTTCTGCAATGCCTTGCGCCACCAGCGCTTGGATCTTCTGCAGCTGTGCAGGCGCGACGATCGCGCCGATATCCACAGCTTTATCCAGCGGGTTGCCGATCCGCAACTTCTCCATGCGCGCCTTGAGCTTGCCTACCAAGCGCTCAGCGATGCTCTCCTGCACCAACAAGCGCGAGCCTGCGCAGCACACCTGCCCTTGATTGAACCAGATCGCGTCCACCACGCCTTCGACTACGCTATCCAAATCGGCATCTTCGAAGACAATGAACGGCGACTTGCCGCCTAGCTCTAACGAGAGCCGCTTGCCGCTGCCGGCCGTCCTCTCGCGGATGATCCGCCCGACTTCGGTCGAGCCTGTGAAGGCGATCTTGTCCACGTCAGGGTGTGCCACCAATTGCGCGCCGACTTGTCCATCGCCTGTGATGATGTTCACCACGCCCTTCGGCAAGCCGACTGCTTCGCACAGCTCAGCGAAGCGAATTGCGGTGATCGAGGTGAATTCAGCAGGCTTCAGCACGACTGTGCAACCCGCCGCCAAGGCAGGCGCGATCTTCCACGCCAGCATCAGC
Source organism: Chloroflexota bacterium (assembly GCA_017743585.1). GTDB lineage: Bacteria > Chloroflexota > Anaerolineae > Aggregatilineales > UBA2796 > CP2-2F. The sequence continues at coordinate 4,788 of JAGHYP010000020.1, read as the reverse complement.
AGTGGAAAGTTCCAAGGGATGATCTGCCCGCACACGCCGACCGCTTCCATGTCAGGGAATTCTTGCTCCAGCAGCTGCGCCCAGCCGGCGTGGTGATAGAAATGGCGCACCACCAGCGGGATGTCAATATCGCGCGTCTCGCGGATCGGCTTGCCGTTATCGAGCGTCTCCAGCACGGCGAACAAACGCGAGTGCCGTTGCACGCCGCGCGCCAGCGCATACAGATATCGCGCGCGCTCCATGCCTTCCAAAGCGCGCCAAGCGGGCAACGCTGCGCGCGCCGCCCTGACCGCTGCGTCCACATCGGCAGCCATTGCCTGCGCAATGCGCGTGAGCGGCTTGCCGTTGGCAGGATTGATGCTCTCAAACGTCTGAGCGCCGCGCACCCATTCTCCGCCAATGTACATCGGCAGGCTCTCGCCATGCGCCGCTAACCATGCCTGGGCTGCCTCCGCCGACTCAAGCGCCTCGCCGTATGGCAGGCGCTCAAAAAGTTCCGCGAGCGTCGGTCTGCTCATGATAGATTACCGCCTCCGTGATGGTTCGCGCTCTGCTTCGGTTGGCGCGGCAGCGTGACGCGAAATATGCTGCCGACCCCAACAGCCGTCGCCACCTGAATTGTGCCTTGATGCCGCTCAACAATCGCTTTCACAATCGCCAAGCCCAGCCCTGTGCCGTCTTCTTTGAGATATTTAGGCTGCGGAGCACGATAGAACTTGTTGAAAATGCGTGGCAACGCCTCTGCTGGGATGCCTAGACCGCTATCGCGCACGATGATGCTGAACGTCTCAGGCGCGGTTTCTACGCGCACTTCCACGCCGCCCTCTGTTGTGTACTTGATGGCGTTTGAGACCAAGTTGCCGATCACTCGGCTCACTGCGCGCCGCTCCACTTGGACGAGCGCGTCTTCTTCAGGCAGATGGACATCGAAGGCGAGCCGCTTGTGCGCCGCTAGCAGATCGAAGCCGGCGAGCGACTCCTGCACTAGGGCGCGCAGGCTTGTCGGCGCGTAGCGCGGCGCTGCCTCAGCAGCGAGCGAGTCGAGCGCGTTGGAGATGATCGCTAGCACGTGGCTCGCCTTGCGCTCGATGATGGCGATCATTTGCGCCTGATCGTCGCTGAGCGGCGTCCTGCGCAGCTCATCCGCTGCGCTCAAGATTAGAGCGAGCGAGTTCCTCAAATCATGTGAGATAGAGCGCCAATCTCTGTCGTCGTTCAGCGCTTGCATCGGGGCGCCCTGCGCCGCGCGCAGCGCGTCTAGCTCGCGTTGCTTCTGGCGAAGGCTGAGATGTGCGCTCACGCGCGCCAAGACTTCCTGAGCGTGCAACGGGTTGCTCACATAATCGCTAGCGCCAACGCTGAAGACACGATCTTTATCGAGCGCCTCGCCGGCCGTGCAGATCAAAATGACCGGCAACGCGCGCGTGCGCGGATCAGCTTTCAGTCGCCGGCACAGATCGAAGCCATCCAGCCCCGGCAAGTGGGTATTCAGCAGCACAAGGTCGGGCAGGCGCTGCTCGAGCAGCGCCAATGCCATTGCGCCATCTCCTGCCTGCAGGACAGTGTGACCTTGCTCGGTCAGCAGCGCGCTGAGCTGCAAGCGATTGCACGGTACATGATCCACCAAGAGAATTGTGCCGTCAGGCATAGGCGCTAATTCCTCACTGAGCCTCGCCTTCGGGCAGGACGTTGTATCCTTCCAAGCGCAGCGCGCGGGTAGCGCGCTCTAAACTAGCGCGCCGCACAAGGATGTAATCAGTGTTGTAAGTTGAGATGGCGAAGATCGTGATGCCGACCGCAGCGAGCGTCGTGCTGATGCCCGCTAGGACGCCTGATAACCCGAGCTCTGGTGCGCCCTCGACCTTCAGCGCGCGCAGATCGCCTTCGCGTGGAATGCCGAGCGGCACAGCCGACTCGGCGCAGACTACTGAGAGCTCTTCGGGCGTGCGCACTATTGCCACAAAGCTGCCGCTCGCCCAGCTTGGCAACGGCGACTCAGGCGGCAGCCGACAGACAGCCAGTTGATCAGGCAAAACGCTCAAGGTGAGATCGCTAGGCTGCATGGAATGCGTAACCCCAAGCATAGCGGCTTCTGCGCCCGTATTTTAGCGCGCTTACGGTCAAACTTATCTCACAGCTCGCTAATAAAGCGCGTTTGGCAAGCCGCTAGAAGGGACGTTTTGACCATGCCACAGAACGCTGGATACTTGAGGCTCGACTTGGCGGCCGTCGCCGCGATCATGAGCGTTTCTCTGATCAGCCTTGCCGTGCGCTTTGCCAATGTGCGCCGCGCCGTCGCGCGCTGAACAAGCCCTCGAGCGCTGACTCTAGTCGCCGACTCTAATCGCTGAAGCGGATTTGTATCCGATCCTCAGCATCGTAGCTGACGTGCATGTAGATCAGCGAGTCGCAGGCTGCTGCGCCAAACAGGCGCGGCAGCAACAGCGGCAGATCGTCCACCAATGGCAATTCATAGACCTGCTGCATGGGAATCCAGTGCAATGTGCCTTCCGCGCCCGCCTGCACAGATCGCGTCAGCGCCTCGCCTGTGAAGATGAACACCAAAATGCCGCCTACTGCGTCGCTCGCCACATGCGAGATGCCGCGCAGGCGCAGATTGCGCACTTGCTCAGGCAGGATGCCGCTCTCCTCGCGTATCTCGCGCAGCGCCGCCGCCTTGACCGTCTCGCCGCGCTCTACATGACCGCCCAGACCGTTGTAGCGGTTCGGAAAGACGCGCCGCTGCGCGCTGCGCTTCATCAAGAGCAAATCGCCGCCATTGACCAGAAAGATCAACGTGCGCGGAATGACCATCCAGCGCGCTGAATCGAAGCCTTGCAACCGAGCGCCCAGTGTTCAACTCCCGTTACTCTCAAAAATTAGGTGATTGTTGCGCCGCTCATTCTAGTGTATGCTTATCTGCAGGCAAGCTGAGTGGATTAAGGATTGAAGCTGATGACTGACCTATACGAGAAGATCGTCTCACAGCGCAGCGGCTTGGAACGCATCGTCGCGCGCATCCCGGGCTTTCGCGGCTACAAAGAGATGACAGCGCGCCGCGAGGCAGACCGCATGATCCGCGAGCATATCGTCACCTTGCTCAAGGAGCAGATGCAGCGCTTCATCGCCGCTGAAAAACAGATGCTCAGCAAGAGCGGACTTTCCGCGGCGGCCAAAACGCGCGAGGCCAAGGCGCAATTCCAAATCTTCATTGACCGTGTGAACACTGCTGCGCCAGGCTACGCGGGCTTCTACGCCGCTCAGAAGATCGGACCTGAGCAGCTGGAGAAAATCTACGCCTTCGATGCCGCGCTAATCGAATACGTTGACTACTTCCGCACGGCGATTGAAGCCTTTGATGCCGCCGCGCGCAGCGGCGAAGGCTTGGACGAAGCCATCAGCAAATTGGAAATGCTCGCCATGGAAGCGAATGCCGCCTTCAACATGCGCGATAACGTTGTGACCGAGATCAGTTGAGCAGCGATAGCTCTGAAAGGTACGTACCATGCCACGTATTATTGATGTCATCTCGCATCCGAACGTGATGGAAGATGAGCTGGTCTGGCGCGAGCCGCAGCAGGGCAACGGCGATTTCCGCTTTGGCTCGCGCGTGATCGTGCAAGAGAGCCAAGTGGCGATCTTTGTGCGGCAAGGGCAAGTGCTAGATGCGCTCGGACCGGGCGCGCACACGATTAGCACTGGCAACCTCCCCCTGCTCTCCGAGGCTTTGGATTTCCTGATCGCTAGCGGCAAAAACATCTTCACCGCTGATGTGTACTTTGTGAACCTGCGCGACCTGCCGCAAGTGCCCTGGGGGACGAATCCGCCGATTTACATGGAAACGCCCGGACGCGGCGCGGGCTTCATGTTGCTGCGCAACCGCGGCGTGATAGACATCGCGATTGACGATCCGATCCGCTTCTTGAAGCAATATGGCATCGGACGCCCGTCTCTGCGCCTAGCGGATATCCGCGACCGCCTTCAGACCATCGTGCTCGGCGAGATCGCTGAGCTGATCTCTAGAGAGAAGATCACCACTGTGCAGGACGCCAATCGCCTGATCAGCAGCCTTGAGTCCGCCTTGCTCGCCTCGCTGAGCACTGAATTCCAAGCGCTTGGTCTGCGCCTCAAGAGCTTCCAAGCCGGCACCTTCGATGTGAAAGAACTGACGCAGGAAGATATCATCAAATATGGCGGCGATGCGCGCACCTTCGCTGAGATGCGCCGCCTGGACATTGCCGAAGCTGCCGCCCAAAATCCCGGACTTGGCGGCGCCGCCGCTGGCGCGGGCATGGGCCTCGGCCTTGGGCAGGCGCTTGGCGCAGCCATGAACCCCGAACAAGCCGCGCTGCAGCAACAACTGCAGCAGCAACAGCTGATGATGCAGCAGATGATGATGCAGATGATGGCGAACCAAGCCAATCAGCAACAGCAGGCTCGGCAGGCTCAGCCGCAGCAGCCGCCCGCCAATCCGCAGACCAAAGAAGAGATCGAAGCGCTCATCGCGAACCTCGATATGCGCTTGGCGAACGGCGAGATCAGCGAAGCCACTTACAACCGCCTCGTTGAGCGCTGGGAAAAACGCCTGAAAGAGCTGGGCGGCTGAATTCTGATCGTATGACTGCAAATTGCATAGCTGATCGCGCCGCGCAAGGTGCGATCAGCTATGCGCCTGCTAGATGCACTGCCAACGCTACGCGCCGCCGCAGACTTGCGCCGCCTCGCGCCGCCATTCTTGAACGACAGGATGATTGGCGAAGGCAGGTGTGCTATCCGTCAAGGCGAACA
>JAGHYP010000019.1 GCA_017743585.1 Chloroflexota bacterium | reverse complement strand
GCTGATTTTGAGCTGATAGGCGCGCTCGCCGAAGACGGCTTTCACGGCGCGCGTCTCGGCAGCGTCGTTGAGGCGGGTGCTTGTGCCGTGCGCGTTGATGTAGTCAATATCTTCAATCGTCAAGCCGGCGTCGCGCAGCGCTTTGCGCATCGCCATTTGCGCGCCGCTGCCGTCTTGCAGCGGCGCCGTGATGTGATAAGCGTCATTGGTGGTTGCGTAGCCGACCAGCTCAGCTAAGATGGTCGCGTTGCGCCGTTGCGCGTGTTCAAGCGATTCTAAGACTAGAATCGCCGCGCCCTCGGCGATCACGAAGCCATCCCGATCCCTATCAAAAGGTCGCGAGGCGGTGGCAGGATCGTCATTGCGCGAAGAGAGCGCGCCCATGTTGGCGAAGCTCGCCAATGCCAGTGGCACAATGGCGGCCTCTGCGCTGCCGCAGATCACGACCTCAGCCGCGCCGCGCCGGATCATCTCAGCTGCCTCGCCGATGGCGTTGTTCCCTGTGGCACACGCCGTCGAGACACACATGTTCGGGCCGCGAAGGTTGAACTCTATCGCCACGCGCCCGACAGGACTATCGATCAGCATCATCGGCACGAGCAGCGGGCTAACAAACTTCAAGCCTTTCTCGTTGCTGAGCCGCGCGCCGTCCAAAAGCGTCTCGATGCCGCCGACGCCCGAGCCGATCACACAGCCGACCGCGTAAGGATCCTCAGCTGTCATGTCCAGCTTAGCCTGCTCCAGCGCTTGCAACGTGGCAGCCATCGCCAGCTGAGTCACGCGATCCATACGGCGTGCCTCTTTGTTGCCGAAGAGCGCCCTTGCGTCAAAATCGCGCACCTCGCCAGCGATGCGCACTGGGAGGTCGCTCGGGTCAAAGCGCTGGATAGTGTGAATGCCGCACTTGCCTGCCACTAGGTTCTGCCAAGCGCTCGACACCGTGTTGCCGATTGGGCAAAGAACGCCCATGCCCGTGACGACTACACGCCGTCTTTCCATGACCGATTGCCGCTCCAACGCTCGTGAGAATACTCAATCTCGCTCCGCAAAAGTCTAGGTGAGCGCTTCTCTACGCGCCCTTAGGGGAAAACGCCGTTCAGGGCGTTTGGTTACGCCTCAGGAAGCACCTGCCTGCGCACTAGGCTGAAGAGCTCGGCATTGTACCAGATTGCGTTCAGAAAATCGCCTAGCCAATCGCGCGCCTGCAACCACGAGAGGGTGTCGGCAAGCGCTAAGTGGACGTTCTCGGCAAGTTGTTTGGCGCGCGCCAGCTCGCCGTTGGCGATCAAAGCCTGCGCCGTGAACCACGCCGCCATCGTCGGGCGGCGGAGATCGCGAATTTGCCCCCGATTCAAACGGATAGCCATGCCGCTGACGCGCTCTGAAGCGCTCATGTAGCGTCCCATGCCTAGGTCAACCATCCCCAGCGCGCTGTCGATCTCCAGCGGCGGCACGTATGGCTTCTGGTGCGCATGCGCGGCAAAAATGGCGCGCGCTGCCATCAGCTCGCTTTCAGCGGCTTGCCAAGCCTGCTGCCGCAGGTACACACAGCCGATGTGAAAACGCGTCAGCGCGATCTCCGACGGCGCGCTGAGCGATTCTTGCAGGGCGAGTGCGTGCCGCAAGTGACTGAGCGCTTCGTCGTAGGCGCCTAGATATTCCGACGCAACCCCAATCGCGAGCTGCGCCGCCGCCGCTCCGCTGCGCTCGCCGATCTGGCTCAAGATTTGAAAGGCGTCAACCACCATCTGCCGGCCGTCGCTGATGCGCCCCATGTTGATCAGCAGCTCGCCGATGCGGTTGAGCGTCAACCCTTGGCGGCGGCGGTCTCCGATTTGGCGCAGACGCGCCAACTGCTGCTGCGCGGCCTCGAAGGCGGCAGGTAGGTTGTTCTCGCGCAGATACAGGTCAGATAGCGCGGAAAGACACTCCGCTTCCAGCACTGGATCCTGTAGCTCGCGAGCGCGGTCGAGCGTCGTCTGCGCCGCCTGCAGCGCGTTCTCGGGCGAGTCGATGTACATCTCGTCGAGCCATCTCAGCAGCAGCTCGATCACGTAGCGCTGATCGCCCAAGCGATTGGCTAACGCTCGCATTTTGCGGTCGAGTTCGGCGTGCGCAGCTGCACTTGGCCGGCTCGAGTGCAGCATTGCATCGCGCAAGATCAGGTATCCCTGCCAAGCTAGGCGATCCTTGTTAAGCTTTTCCGCAAGCGCGATCGCTTTTTGCGCTTCCTGTTGCGCCTCGGCCCAAGCGCTCGTCCGCGCGCAATACTCGGCGCGCAACAGGTGAACCAACATCCGCCAATCATCGCGCGCCGCATCCTCGGCCAATTGCGCGCCGCCCGGCAACTTCTCAGCAACGGCAGCGGTCTCGCCCAAGCGCAATAACACGCGCACTTGCCGCCGCCATATCTCAAAGCGCTCTGCCGGGCTGTGCGCAAGCGCTTCTGCTTGCGCGAAGTATTCCAAGGCAGCGAAGTTCGCATACTCGGCGAAGGCCTTGCATCCTGCTCGGAGCGTGTAGTGGAGCGCTTCTTCGCGGCTGTTGCTCTGCGCGAAGTGATAGGCGAGCAGCTCAACCGCTTCCGGCATCTGCCGCTGCACGCTGAGCGCCACGCTATGATGGATCTCGGCGCGCTGCTCGCTCAACATGCCTTGATAGATGGCTTCCTGTAAAATAGCGTGCTTGAAGGCGAAGACGCGCTCAGGCTTCACAGCGCGCAGATAGCCCGCATTTTGAAGCGCCTCTAGCCGCGCCTGTAAGCTCGGCAAGGTATACAAGCCGTGAGGCAGGCTCTCGGCGAGAATCGCCACTGAGAATTCGCGCCCGATGACCGCTGCATACTTCAAAAGAAGCTGATCTGCCTGACTCAGGCTATCGAGGCGCGCCTGAACGACGCCTTGCACGGTTTGCGGTACGTTCAGGCTCTTGATGCCCTTGATGACCGCCAGACCCTGCGCCGTAGGCTGCAACTGATTCGCCTCGCGCAATGCCTCGGCCAGCTCTAGCGCGAAGAAGGGATTGCCCTGCGCGCGCTCATAGATGAACGTCAGCAGCTCGGGGCTGATCCGCTCGTTGAGCGTCGCTTCAAGCAGCGCGCCGATCTCCGCTTGGCTCAGCTCGCGCACAGGAATATGGTGATGCAAGCGCCTGCCGTGTAACTCTCTCGCGTGTAACTCTCTCACAAGGCGCTCGGCTGTCACTTCATTTTGCAGCGTGCGATGCGAGAGCAAGAGGAAGATCGGCGCAGGCGCGATGTCGAGCTGATGCACAACGTCGAGGACGAGATTGGCTGAGCTTTCGTCAATCCACTGGATATCTTCAAGGACAAGCAGGAGCGGCTGGCGCGCAGCGAGGCTGCGCAACAGATCGCTGACCAGAGCGAAGGTCGCCTGTTGACGTTTCTGCCCCTCAAGATTAGCCGTCAGCGGCGTCTCAGGCAAGCTGACGCCGAGCAGATCGCCTAGCAACGGCAAGCGCGCCCGATCCTCGGGCATCAGCTGATCGAAGGCAACAGCGAGCGTTCTGAGCGTCGCTAGAGAGTCCTCAAGCGGTAAGCTGAACAACGCTGCGAAGATGCTCTGCCAAGGCAGATAAGCCGTCAGCTGACCGCTGCTGAAGCTCTCGCCTTGCCCGATCTGAAAGCCGCGCTCGCTCGCGCGTCGCACGACTTCCGCCACAAGGCGGCTCTTTCCGATGCCTGCTTCGCCTTCCAAGCGCACCACGCGCGGATGCCCGCTTTGCACAGCCTCCAGATGGCGCTCAAGATGCTCCAGCTCGGCGGCGCGTCCGATCAGCGCGCTCAGCTGCGCGCGGGGCCCAGAGTTGCTGCGAAAGCCGATCGGCTCGGCCACAGGGATCGGCTCGGGGCGCCCTTTGATGACGACTTCCGGTAGCGCCTCAACGATGACGCGCCCGCCTGCTGCCTTGTAGACCGCCGACGACGCCAAGATGCGCCCGCCGTTGGCAGCGCCCATCAGTCGCGCCGCCACATTTGTCTCATCGCCGATGGCGCTGTATTCATGGCGCATCTCGCCGCCGACCGTGCCTGCGTACACCAAGCCGCGACTGATGCCAATGGCATGGACGCCGAGCGGGCTGCCGTATGGCGCAATTTGGCGCAAGGCGAGCGCGGCGCGCAGGGCGCGCTCGGCATCGTCGCCGTAGGCGATCGGCGCGCCGAAGACGGCGAACAGCACACAGCCCTTGTCGCTCACCTCAACCGACATCAGCTGACCGCCAAAGTTGGCGAGCGTGCGCTGCGCCTCGCATACGTAGGCATCCAATGCACGGCGGAGACTTTCCGCCTCGCAGCGCGCATAGTCAAGCCGGTCTGTGTTGCCAAGCCCTAGCTTGATGAACATCGGTATGGCGTAGCGCAGGTCGCCTGCGTAGTCGCCCAAGCCGCTGCTCAAGCGCTCGCGGACAAAGTGCGCCACGTACGGCCGGACTGCCTCAAGCACTTGCCCTGCATCGCCTTGCGCTTGCCAGGCCGCCCAACGCGCCGCGCGCGCCCGCTCAGCCACCTCCTCCGGCACGCCCATCACCAGCGCGTTGCCCGTCTCGCTCAGCTGCAAGGCAACGCCTGCTTCGCGCAGCGCAGGCACGCAATCGGCATGGACAATAACCTGCTCGGGCTGAGACTCAGCCAGCAAGCCGAGCGCCGCTCGCACAGCAGCGCCTGATAGCACGTCTGCGTAGCCGTAATCGGGCAAGCCTACGGTCCACCGATCTGCGCTGCCCATGCCGATATACGTGCGCAGCCGAAAGCCGCGAAACAGGCGCATCGAGCCCATGATCGCTTGCATCTGCACGGCTGCGCTCACGGCGCGCAGAACGCCCGCAGGCAACGGCTGCTCAGCGCCGATTGGCTGATCGTCAAACCACGCCGCAAAGCCATCACCCATGAAGCGGATCACGCTGCCGCCGTGATGAAAGACCAAACCTGCGATCGCCTCAAACATCGGGTTCAAGCGCTGCTTCAGCTCGTCGCCGGCGCGCAGCGCGCCAAACTCCGCCACCAGTTGCGTGGTCAGCGGCGTGAAGCCTGAGATATCCACGATCAGCACGGCGCCCTGTGCCACAGCGGGCAGATTCGTGCCTTTCAGCAGCGCGCGGAAGCGATCTGTGGCAAGGTACGGCGCGAACAGATGCAGCAGCTCTTCGGGCTTCACAGAGTCCATTCACTCATCGCGTTCACTGGACTCTGGCCATGATACCGCGCGCGTCAGGATGGGATGCTCGCGTCTCATAAAATTCACAATATTGAGCGCAAGCTCACTTTTGCTTAGCTGCTCAGCGAGCAACGGCTAGGTTTTAGGGCGCGGCGGCAACGGAGTGTATGGGTTGATGCCGTCGAGGATCGGCGGTATGTAGGTCTCATCAATGTAGCGCGGCGCATTTGCCAGCGCGAAGAAGGCAGGGCGCATCCGCTGATCGAAGCCCGCGTCGTTCAGCGCCCACCAGTATTCCTCGTCTTCAGGCGTCCAGTTGAGGTCGGCTAGGTAAAGGACGACCATCAGGCTCACCCAAGGCCGCCAGTGCCGAGCGGCATACTCAAAAGCTGCCACCAGATAGTCAGCTTGTTGTTCCTCGGAGACGGCGTGCCAGCGATACGGATTCGGCTGCTGCGAGCCATCAGGCGCTGTGATCGTGTCGCGCCGATCAGTCGTCCAGCCCATTTCCAAGATGGCGATCTGTTTGTGGCCCTCGCCATGAGCGACTTGCAAGGCGCGCATGACTTCCACATGCCGAAAGACCTGCCAGCTGTGTCCATCAAGGCGCGGATCGTCAGGTGGCGTCTCAGGCGGCAGCGCGTAGCCCGGCGCGTTCAGCCCTAGCACGTCGTAGTGATCCGCCGCGCCTGCCTCAAACATCTGTTGCAAGTAGAGCGTATCGGGGATGCTATGCGGCGAGAGCGTGCCGGTCGGCGCGAGGCCTGCTGAGATGACGACCGCCTGCGGATCGGCGGCGCGAATAGCCGCTGAGCAGGCCGCCAGGACTTTCATATAAGCGGCGGCGTTCGGCGTTTTGTTCAGCCATTCGCGAGCCAGATTCGGCTCGTTCCAGACTTGATAGCCGGCGATCCGCCCCTTGTAACGCGCCGCGAGCGCGCCGCAGAAACGCCCGAAGGCATGTTCATCAAACGGCGGCTCGTATTCATTGCGGTCGAGGCGAATCGCCCAGTCCGGCGGCTTGCCAAGCCGTGCGATCAGCTTCACACCGCGATAATTCGCCTCGGCCACCACCTCATCCGCAATTGACCAATCCTCGGGCTGCGTTTCTATGGGCTGAATATCGCGCCAGCCGAAGATTTGCTTGGCATAACCGAAGCGCATCAGCCGGACGTATTCAAAGTCGCGCGCGCGCGCCGTCTCGTTCCACCAGACCGAAACATGCACCCCATAGGCGATTGACGGGAACTTGCGCTCGCGGATCAGCTCAGCGCCGAGCGGCGTCGCGCTCGGGCGCGCCCGGCTGACGCCAAGCAAGCTGACGATCAAGATGACGATTAAGATGACGATTAAGATGGCAAGCGAAGCGCTCAGCGCCAATCCGCTGAGCAAAAGAAGTTTTCGCATCCGTCTCGGCATGATGAATCTTTCAGGTGCAGGGCGAGGGAAGCCTCGCCCTGTGCCGCGATGCATCGCTCATTGCGCGCGGCGCGGACGGCTGCGGAAGTCCATATCCACAATGCGCTGCCAGACAGGGCGCGGCTGGAAGTTCGGCCCAAGAATCGACCACGGCACGTTATCGCCGACCGGGCCGCTGATATCCCAGCCTGCCTGCGCGCCGTAATTCAAGTTCCACAGCATCGCGAGCCGCACAAAGCCCCATTGCTGCATCAGCTCGATTGCCTGCACCGTGAACTCCGCCTGATCCTGCAGCGTGTTATCCGCGGCAAAGCCGAAGCCCTCGCGCAGCTGGCCGCGCCCTTGCAAGTCTTCCACGCTGGGCCAGCCGAACTCGGTCACGCACAGCTTCTTATCGCTGCCGGCGGCGCGAATGCGCTTGATATAGCCCTCCAGCGTGCTTTTGAACGACCAGCTGTGGTGAGGATTCTCCCAAGGGCCGCGAAAGCGCGCCGGCGGGTTGCGCTCTGGCAGGTTATTCCAATCGTAATTCGGCGGCACGTTCAAGCCGTTGTGGTGCGCGCCGACGCAATCCACAAAGTTCAGCATTCCCGCTGCGATCATCTGATCCATGTAGATGAAATCATCCATGACCGCGCCCGGGATATTCGCGCCCGTCGGCGCCAGCCCCGCCGAGATCACGATGATATTTGGATCGATGCTCTTGATCGTGTTATAGGCGACCTGAAGCAACTGCACATAGCGCCGCGCGTCAATCGCGGGCGGATTGGTCGTCCACTCGCGATCAATGTTGACCTCGTTCCAAACCTCAATGGCGTGAATCTTGCCCGGATAGCGCCGCAGCAGCGCGCTCAGGAAATCGGCGAAGTCTTGCGGATTGGCGGGCGGGCCGTCATGTACATCCGCCACGATCCGCGCGCCCGGATCGCGCGCCCAATCAGGCGCTTTGGTGATGCTGAGCAACACCTTCACACCTGCCTCGCTCAGCAAGGTCAGGCTGGCATCAAGTTCAGACCAATCGATCTGCCCCTTGACGCGCTCGGTATCGCGCCAGACCAGCTGAGACTTGACCCAGTTCAGGCGCAATTGATCGCGCGCCATCTCAACCCATAGCTTGTAGACGTTCGGATCAGGATTTTTCTGCACCGCGATGCCGAGATCGAAATCCAAGTCGCGGATCGGCGGGACGGTCGGTTGGACGGCGGGCGTGGCGACTACGATCACGGGCGTCGGCGGCTCTTGAATCGGCTGCCCCTGCTCAGGCGGCGGAAAGGTCGGGAAGGGCGTGGCAGTGATCTGGGCGACAAGCACGCCGCTCTCGGCGGGGGGCGGTAGTAAAAAGCTGCCGCTGCTGGCAAGCGGCTCGGAAGCGAGCGCGCCCGTCGCCGTGTAAACCGCTACAAAGGTCGCCGCGCCAAGCAACAACGTGATGCCCGTCCACGCAATCGCGAAATAGCGCACTTGGCGCCGGTGTATTTGCTGGCGCTGCCGTAGCGCGCTGATGCTGATTGTCTCTCGGATATCGCTCATGAGGTCCAGTCTCTCCCTGTGTCCGGCTTGCTCGGCTTGAACGCAGTGCGTCAACCTTCGCGGCGCGCCACTTGCAGCGTGGTGCGCGCAAGCGGATACGCCAGCTCCACCAGCACGGCGTTCACCTGGATATCGCGATAAGCCCCGTCAGGCGTGAAGATGAAGGGCTGTGCAATGCCTTCTACCCGTTCCGCGAGGACGATCTCGCCTGCGCTGGCGCGCCATTGCACAGCTATATCGGCAGGCACTGGCACGAACCACGTCTGCCCCGCGCGATAGGTCTTGTACTGCGCAAGGACTTGCGCGCCCTGCAGAAAAGCGCCTTCAGCGGCGAAGTCCGGCACTTGGACGCCTGCCCAGTTGCTGAGCAACAGCGCGCCGAGTCTATCGCGCAAGGCACTGCTTGTCATCAGCCAGACGGCGCGTGTGAAGCTGCCTTCGGGCGATTTATAGCGCACCACGGGCATATTCGCCTCGATGCCGAAGGCAGCGCGCTCGGGCGCGATTTGGAGCTGCACGGGCGTATTTGGCGTCAAGAGGCCCTCGGGCGTCACGCGCAGCTCAGCCAATGGCTCGAGCGCTTGGCGGTAGCTGATCGGCAGCCATTGGCTGCCTTCCTGTGCCACGCTGCGGGCGCTGATCACGGCGTGCAGCTTGGTGCGGCTGATCTCGCCGACCGCCCACGCCAAAGCGCGCCGCACTGCGCCCTCGGGCAGGTAATCGCGCGGATTGCGCGGCAAAATGACTTGAATTGAATCGGCGAGCGCGCCGAGCGCGCGCCAATCGTACGCGCCCGTCTCAAATTGCGCGCCCGCTTGCTCGGGGAAAGGCAGCACAAGCGTCAGCAGGCGCCCATCAGCGCGCAAGGCGGCGGCTAGCTCGCCGACGAAAGCGCTGTAGGCATCGCGCATCGTCGGCGGCAAGCCGAGATACTCAAGCGCGATGCCGCTGTAAGGCTGGCTGCGCGCGAACTCGAGCAGATGCTCAAGATGCGCCCGCCGAAGCGCCGGGTCGGTCAGCAGGGCTTCAATCAACGCCGCATCAGGCGCTGCGTCGCCGCGGTAGTTGCGGATGAGGGGCATCACAGCGTAGCCGCTGCCGAAGGTCACGCCGGCCGGCAATGCGCCGTCGAGCGCGCCTTCAGCGTTCGGGACCAAGCCCGCAGGATGCACCACGTCGGCAATCGCCGCCACCTCAGGCTTGAACGCCTGCCCTGCTTCAATCACAACGCTGACGATCGGCGCTTGCGGCGCAAGGCGACCGATGAGGAGCACGTCGGGCAAGCGCTGGGCGCGGTTCAGCACGGTTGCCAGCGAGAGCCGCCCGTCAATCAGCGCGCGCTGCGCAGGGATGAACTGCCAGCGCCCTGCCGCTGCATCGTAGCCATACAAGTCGACTTGGGCTGGCTCGGCGCCTTCAGGCAAAGCGAGCGCGAGCGTCAGCGACTCAGGCGGCGCGCCGCGTTGCTCTAGGCGATAGATCGGGCTGAGCGGCGTGAGCGCTCGCGGCAGCGCTGCGCGCGCTTGACGCGCGAGCTCGTCCTCAGCCTCGCGCGCCGTGTTGAGCAAGCTCAAACGGACGCTCAAAGTGCTATCGCCGATAGCGGTCAGGCTCAGGTCGCCGAAGGTCACGCGGCTGCTGAGCGGCACGAAGGGCGTGCCGAATAGCTGCTCGCCGAGCGAGAACGGCGGCAACAGAAGCGCTAAGAGGGTCAGCAACGTTGCGAAGATCAGCGCCATGACGCTCAGCGCACAGCCGAAGGCGTTGCGCTCAGGGCGCAGCGGCTGCAAGAGCTGCTGCTCAGGCGGCGCGCCGCGCGCCCACAAGTCGCTCTTCTCTGCTGCATTCGTCATAACGCTCGCCGCATTCTCCGCATCGTGACAAGCTTTTTACAGCGCCAGAATAATATCGTAACACCCCAAAGCGCAGATCGCAACACGACGCCTCGCCTGTGGTCAACCTCGCTGCAGCGGGCTACAATTTCTTCGACAAGCATCGCAAAAAAGGGGTTTTGCATGAGCGAGCAACTGCACAGCGCTGTGATGCAAGCGCTGAGTACTGTGATCGAGCCCGAGCTACACAAGGATATCGTCACGCTGAACATGGTGCGCGACTTGCGCATTGAAGATGGCGTGGCGCACTTCACGATCGTGCTGACCACGCCCGCCTGCCCGCTGAAGGACGCGATCTACAAAGCGGCTGAGGCAGCCGTGCTGAAAGTGGAAGGCATTCGCGCCATTCAAGTCAAGTGGGATGCCGAGGTGCCGAGCAGCAAGCGGGTGCATGGGCGCCTCAGCATGCCGATTCGCAACATAGTGGCGGTCGGCAGCGGCAAAGGCGGTGTTGGCAAGACGACCGTTGCGGTCAACCTCGCCATTTCATTGGCAAAGGAAGGCGCGCGGGTCGGCTTGATGGATGCCGATATCCTGACGCCAAACGTGCCGATCATGCTCGGCTTATCCGCGGGGCGCCCTACCGTGCGCGACGGCAAAATCGTGCCGTTTGAGGTCTTCGGCGTCAAGACGATCAGCACGGGCTTCCTGATCGACCCTGATAAAGCCATGGTCTGGCGCGGGCCGATGCTCAACAGCGCCATTCGGCAATTTTTCAACGACGTCCAGTGGGGCGATAACATTGACTACATGATCGTGGATTTGCCGCCTGGCACCGGCGACGCGCCGCTGAGCCTAGCGCAGGCGGTGCCGCTGACAGGCGCCGTGATCGTCTCGCAGCCGCAGCAAGTGGCAATCGGCGACGCCTTGCGCTCGATCAGCATGTTTGAGCAGCTGAACGTGCCGATCATCGGCATCGTGGAGAACATGGCAGGCGAGCTATTCGGCGAAGGCGGCGGCGAGCGCTTGGCGCAAGAGCGCAATCTGCCGTTCTTGGGGCGCATCCCGTTGGATAGCGAAGTGCGCAAAAGCGGCGATCTCGGGCGACCGATCGTGGTCAGCGCGCCCGAATCGCCAACTGCGCAGGCGTTCCGCCGCCTCGCGCGCGACGTCGCAGCGCGCGTCAGCGTGCTTCAGCTCCAGAGCGGCGATTTCATCCCGCTCGATGTCATCGGCTAGGCATCGGCTGGGCATCGGCTGGGCATAGCGCAGCGCAGCGCGGCGCGCTATAATCGGCTCACATGGGAAACTTCAACACCAAAGTCCTAGTGACAGGCGCCGCAGGCTTCATCGGCAGCCATCTGACCGAGCAGCTGGTGCGCGCGGGCTACGCCGTGCGCGCCATGACGCGCTACACTTCTGCTGCCGATAAGCGCGGCAACCTCGCCGACCTGCCCGCCGACGTGCTGGATCACGTTGAGCTATACCCCGCCGACCTGCGCGACGCAGAAGCCGTCAGCAAGGCGGCAGCAGGCTGCGCCGTGATCTTCCACCTCGGCGCGATCGTCTCGATTCCTTACTCCTATCAGCATCCCGAAGAGACGCTCGCTGTGAATATCAACGGCACGCTGAACGTGCTGCAAGCGATGCGGCAACACGGCACGCAGCGCGGCGTGATCGTCAGCTCAAGCGAAGTCTACGGCACGGCGCAGTACGTGCCGATTGACGAGCGCCATCCGCTGCAGGCGCAATCGCCGTATGCCGCCAGCAAAGTCGCCGCTGAGGCGATCAGCCTGAGCTTCCAGCGCACCTATGGCACGCCGGTCGTCGTGGTGCGTCCGTTCAACACGTATGGCGAGCGTCAGAGCGCGCGCGCCGTGATCCCGACCATCATCGCGCAGGCGCTGACGCGCGATGTGGTGCAGCTCGGCGCGATCCACACCTACCGCGACTACACGCACGCGATCGACACGGCGCGCGGCCTGATGTGCGCCGCCTTCGGCCCAGAGACGGCGATCGGCCAGGTCTTCAATCTCGGCACGGGCGAATCGCATACCATCGGCGAGATCGCCGAGCTGATCATCAACCTGATCGGTCGCCCTGTGCGCCTGCAGCCGAACGTCAGCGAGCGCCTGCGCCCTGAGAGCAGCGAGGTGCTGCGCCTGCAATCCAACAACAGCCTCGCGCGGAGCGTCTTGAATTGGCAGCCTGAGCTCTCGCTGGAAGAAGGCCTATCGCGCACGATAGCGTGGGTACAGGCGCATCTGGAGCGCTTTCAGCCCGATCGGTATCAGATATGAGCGACTCAGTGCAGGCGGTGCTGATGTGCGGCGGGCTCGGGACGCGGTTGCGTCCATGGAGCTACGTCATCCCCAAGCCGATGTTCCCGATCGGCGAGCGCCCGATCCTTGAGCTGCTCCTAGCGCGCCTGCGCAAGCACGCCATCACTGAGATCTACCTCTCGCTCGGCTACAAAGCGGAGCTGATCGAAAGTTACTTCAAAGATGGCGCGCATCTAGGCGTGCAGCTGCATTACGTGCGCGAATCTGAGCCGCTTGGCACGGCGGGCGCGCTCAACTTGCTGCGCGATCGGCTGCGCGCGCCGTTTCTGATGATGAACGGCGACTTGGTCACTCAGCTGGATTTCCGCGCCTTCTACGCTTTTCATCTTGAGCAGCGCGCCGCGCTCACAGTTGGCGTCAAAGCGTATGACGTGCCAATTCCATACGGCGTGGTCGAGAGCGCGGCGCAGCGCGTGGTCGCCCTGCGCGAGAAGCCGACGCTCAGCGTGGATATCAATGCCGGCATCTACGCCATCAGCCCTGAGGCGCTGAGCCTGCTGCCCGCAAGCGGGCGCTACGACGCCACACAGCTGATCCAAGCGGCGATAGATGCAGGGATGCGCGTGTGCAGCTACTCAATCCAAGAATATTGGCTGGATATCGGGCGCTTTGAAGATTATCATAAGGCGAACGAAGATGCAGCAGCTTGGCTTGACGAAGCGTGAAGGGCATACGAGCGCCCCCGCCAAGATTCCCACGCCGGGCGGCAAGCTGGCGCTGAAAGCCTTGCAGGTCATGCTGCGCACGGGCAGTCCGCTGCCTGCGCTGGAAGTCTTGCATGGCGCGCTGGGGAAGGTCTTCCGCGCCAATCTGCCCAGCTTCAAGCCGATCATGACCGCCGGCGCCGAGTGGGCGCGCTGGTTGCTGGTCGAGGCGCGGGATTCTTTCCTGTGGAAAGCGCCAAAAGACCCAATCGCCCGCTTGCTGCGCGACGGCTTATTGGTCGCCGATGGCGAGACGCACGACGCAATGCGCCGCCTGATGAACCCCGCCTTGCATCGCAGCGCGCTGGCCGGCTATGTGGAAGCGATGTGGCGCGCCACAGATCGAATCGCCGACCTATGGCAGCCCGACCAGACCTACGACATGCTGACCGAGATGCGCAAGATCGCGCTCCTGATCGTCATGGAGACGCTCTTCAGCGTTGACTTCATGCCGCACATCGAGCAGTACTGGTCGCCGCTGCTGCACACCCTGCGCTACATCTCGCCCGGCCTCTGGATTCTCTGGGCAGATGTGCCGCGCCCGCACTACTGGCGCGCGTTGCGCCGCATTGACAATTACTTGCATCAGATCATCCGCGCGCGGCGCGCCCTTCAGGCGAGGGGCGGCGCGCAGCCAAACGACCTGCTCGGCATTTTGATCAGCGCGGAAGGCGTGGATGACGCCATGATCCGCGATCAGATGCTGACCATGATCATCGCGGGTCACGATACAAGCACTGGGCTGCTCTCTTGGGCGATGTACTTGCTCGGCGCGCACCCTGATCAGGCGCAACGGCTGCGCGATGAAGTTGACTCCGCCCTCGGCGGCGCGCCGCCAACTATCGAGCGCCTAGCAGAGCTGAAATACCTCGGCCGCTTCATCGATGAGACGCTGCGCTTGTATCCGCCTGCCCACCTTGGCTCGCGCATCGCCGCGCAAGACCTGACGCACGACGGCTACCTGATCCGCAAAGGCGAGCGCGTCACTTACTCGATTTACGTCACGCACCGCATGGCGGAATATTGGCGCGACCCTGCCGAGTTCTATCCTGATCGCTTCCTAGAGAAGCCTGTGCCGTATAGCTTTTTGCCGTTCGGCGGCGG
Source organism: Chloroflexota bacterium (assembly GCA_017743585.1). Taxonomy (GTDB): domain Bacteria; phylum Chloroflexota; class Anaerolineae; order Aggregatilineales; family UBA2796; genus CP2-2F. The sequence goes on along the minus strand of JAGHYP010000019.1, from coordinate 3,527 downwards.
CGCGCGGAATTGCATCGGCGCGGCGTTCGCCCAAGTTGAGGCGAAAGTGATCCTCGCCCGCCTAGTGCAGTGCTTCAACTTCACCCTGCTCAAGCGCGATGTGCATATGCACATGGGAGTCACTCTCGAGCCGCGCCCAGGCGTCTTCATGCGCGCGACCCGCCGCTGAGCCGTCCGATCCACTGTCACTCTCGTCAAATTGTTGCCGAACTGTTGTGAGTCTGCGAGAAGAGCCATGTTGAAAGAACTGACGCCGCAAGAAGTGCATGAGCGCCTGACCAACGGCGAGCCGCTGACCGTGATAGACGTGCGCGAGAGCTGGGAACTCGCCATCTGCCGCCTCGAGCGCGCGCAACACATCCCGATGGGCGAGATCCCTGAAGCCCCAGATCGCATTCCGCGCCAAGGCACGGTGGTCATCATGTGCCACAAGGGCGGGCGCAGCGCGCAAGTGACGCGCTGGCTGACCGAACAGGGCTTCACCAATGTGTACAACATGGCTGGCGGCATCGATCGCTGGGCAGTTGAGGTTGATCCAAGCCTAGCGCGCTACTGAGTCTGCAAACTCGATCTGTAGCTTCGCTGCCGGCGCACAAGCGCGAGGTCGTGCGCGATGGATGAGGCCGCTTGCCGCGCGCTGAACGCGCTCAACCGCGCCTTCTACGCGCAAGCCGCCGAGAACTTTGACGAATCGCGCGGCAGGGCGTGGAACGGCTGGCGCCGCCTGTTGCCACACCTCGAGAAGTTGCCGAAGCCGCGCCGCGTCCTCGATCTCGGCTGCGGCAACGGGCGCTTCGGCCGCTTCATAGCGCGCCACCTGACCGACGTGCGCTATCACGGCACGGATAACAACCCGACGTTGCTGGCGGCTGCGCGCGCCGCCTTCGCCAAGATGAACATCTTGCACGACGCGCGGCTTGAATTGCACGACTTCTTGGAAGATCAGCTGCCCGAGGGCGAGTATGAGCTTGTGGCGCTCTTCGGGGTCTTGCATCACGTGCCGAGCCTAGCGCGCCGCCGAGCGCTGATCAGCGGCTTAGCCGAGCGCGTGGCGCGGGGCGGCTTGCTCGTCTTCACCAGCTGGTGCTTTTACGATCACGCGCGCTTCCGCGAGCGCCTGATCGCCTTGCCGCCTGAGTATGGCCCTGAGCGCGGCGATTGGCTGATGGATTGGCGGCGCGGGCATGCCCCGAATAGCTTGCTGCGCTACTGCCATCACATAGACGAAGCCGAGCAGCGCGCCTTAGAAGCCGCCAGCCGCCTGACGCTCGTGGAAACCTTCTACGCAGATGGACACACAGATAACATCAATCGCTACAGCGTCCTGCGCCGCGCCTGATCTCCCTCAGGGAATCTCAGAAATCTTAGAGAAAGCGACGCGCTCAGCCGCGCAATTGGCGCAAGCTCTCGATCACCTCGCGCACCTCAGCCGTCTTCTCGTGATCGGGCATCAGCTCAAGGAACTTGAGCATATCTTCCAGCGCCCCTTGTGCGTCGCCCCATTGCGCGCGCGCCAGCCCGCGATTGTAATACGCCTCTGCCAAGTTCGGATCGGCTTTCAGCGCCGCCGTCCAATCGGCGACGGCGCGCCGCATATCGCTCTTGGCGCGGATCAAGCCGCGATTGTAGTACGCCTCTGCCAGTTTGGGGTCTAAGCGCAGCGCCTCTGTGTAATCGGCGAGCGCGTTCCCGTCGTCGCCCTTGCCGCTATACGCCAAGCCGCGCTGAAAGTAGAATATCGCGCGCGGCTCAAGCTGGATCGCCATGTTCAGATCGGCGATCGCGCTATCATAATCGCCGCGATTGTTGAACGCCACCGCCCGATGATAGTAGGCGAGCGTCAGCGTTGGGTTCAGGCGCAGCGCCTCGTTCAGATCGCGCAGCGCGCTGTGCAGATCGCCCAGCTTGGCGAACAGGACGCTGCGATTGACGTATGCCACGTCGTGCAGCGGGTTCAGGCGCAGCGCCGCGTTGAAGTCCTCCATCGCGCCGCGCAGATCGTCTAGAATTTCGCGGTTTGCGCCGCGCCGCGCCAGCGCAGAGGCGAATTCAGGGTAGCGCTCGAGCGCGGCGGTGTAATCCTCGATGCGGCCCTGCCAATCGCCTTGCGGGCGCGTGAAGGCGCGCTCGAAGAGCTTCTGCGCGGCGATTTGATCGGCTGTGACCGCCGGCAGCGCCTTCAGCCGCGCCTGCCACTCCGCCAAAAGCGCCGAGTCAGGCGCGGGCGCCTCGCGCGCAGGGCGCGCCTTCAGATGCCTCAGGCGCAAGCGCGCTATATCCGCAGGGATGCTCTCATAGGCGATCGGAAAGGCGATCGCCTGCTCCAGCAGATCGCCGAGCGCGCGCGCCGCCTGCTCAAACGGAAATTCAGGCGGATGCACAGCGATGACCTGCGCCTGTGCCTCCCGCGCCCGCTCCAGCTGGAAGCGCAGCCAATCGCCGCGCTCAGCGCAGCGCTCCAAGCTGCCGTGCGTGGCGACCAGCACAAAGTACGGGCGCGCGGCGATCTGCGCGCTGATCAGCGCCCGCACCCCCTCGTCCAGCGCGCTATCCAAGTCCATGAACACATCCACCTCAGCCGCGCGCAGGGCATGCCAGATGGCATAGGCAGGGATGGCGCCGACGTCGCGGCGGTAGGTCAGGTAGGTGGCGTTTGTCATCTCAGGCATCGGCATCCAAGCCTCTCAGCGCAGGTGCTGCGAACCCTATCTTAGCGCAAAATGCGCCCTTCGGCGCGCATGCATCGCTCTGCCGAGCGCTGCCGAGCGCGCCCGGCCGTGTTACAATCCCTCGCAATCGCCTCTCCTTCGCTCAGCGAGGTGCGCTGCAATGACCCAAACGCCTTACTCGGATTCCTCAGGCTTCCGTAGCGATCCGCTGCCGATTTGGCTATGGCGGCTCGGCTTTGGCGCGCTGATCGGGCAATTCAGCCTGCTCTTGACCACCATTGACGAGCAGAGCGGCTTGCTGCGCCGCGCCAGCGTGCCGTATTTCTTCGTCAACGGCAAGATGTATGCCCTCGCCGCGCCTGACGATCCATGGTATCGCGACGCGCTCGCCAACCCGCTGGCGACTTTGCAGAGCGCCTACGGCACGCAATCCGTCAGCGTGCGCCGCGTGACCGATCACCAAGAGCTGATCAATGCCTTCACTCACCTGCGCCACAACCGCCCGGCCACAGCCGCCATCTACCTCGCGCAAGCGGGCGTCCAGCACTTCCCAGACGACCTGATCGCCGCCGCCCCGCGCCTGCATCTGGTCACTTTTGAGCCAACCGCCGCTCAGACCCCGCCGCCGCTGGCAGCCGACCTGAGCTGGCTGACCGCTCTCGCCATTCTGTTTCTCGGCTGGCTGCTGCGCTCCCGCGCGCGCCGCAAGTCGCGCAGGCGCGCCAAACTGCAATTGCGCTGACCTGACCGCCGCGCGCCTGCAGGTCTGTTCAAATTGATCAAGATTGACCAAGATTGATTGCGCAGCGCCTTGATTTCCTGGAACGCGCGTGCTATCATCTGCTTTAACCTGTCAAC
>JAGHYP010000303.1 GCA_017743585.1 Chloroflexota bacterium | reverse complement strand
CGGTGATGGTGTATTGACCGAGTTGGCGTCCGATCAGATCCGCCATGAAAACGCCTCCTGTGCCGCCGTTGCGCCGCGATGAGCATAGCGCAGGCTGCAGAGCTTGGCAAGCAGCTTCTCAGCTGCAAGCGATCGCCGTTCAGCACGATGCTCGTAAGTGCGCTTTGCACATTTGAAGCGCGCGGGGGCCGCCGTTCCGCGATACACCTCTCGCTCGCGCTCGTCTAGCGGCATAAGATGATAGAGCCTGTTCGCCGTGCTGAGCAGCTCGGCGCGATCTGTCGGGCGCCCTCGGCGCGCCCGCGCGCCGCCTCGCGGATTTTCCTTATATTTATCTTTTTAATTGACACTTTTCTGTCAACCTGCTATACTCTGACCGTGCTGAACATCTCGCCTTGACTGAATCAACGCACGAGGAGGCATCCCGCCTGATGAGCGCTGTTCTTGAAATTCGCAATCTGCACGTCAGCGTTGATGGCAAGCCTATCCTGAAAGGCGTGAACCTGACCGTGCGGCAAGGAGAGATTCACGCCTTGATGGGACGCAACGGCTCGGGCAAAAGCACGCTCGCCTACGCGCTGATGGGGCATCCTGCCTACACAGTTGACGAAGGGCAGATCATCTTCGAGGGGCAAGATTTGCTCGAAATGGAGGCGGATGCGCGCAGCCGCGCTGGGCTGTTCTTGGCTTTCCAATATCCAGTGGCAGTGCCGGGCGTGACGCTGGCGAACTTCTTGCGCGCCGCGATCAACGCGCGCCGCAAACAGGCAAACCCTGAGGATAAGGGAATCAGCATCCAAGAGTTCCGGCGGCTGCTGATGAGCAAGATGCAGATGCTCAAGATCGATCCGAGCTTTGCAGGGCGCTATTTGAACGACGGCTTCAGCGGCGGCGAGAAAAAACGGGCTGAGATTCTGCAGCTCGCCACGCTTGAGCCGAAAATCGCCGTGCTGGACGAGACAGATAGCGGCTTGGATATTGACGCGCTGCGCGTGGTCGCCGAGGGCGTCAACAAATTGATCGGGCCGAACCTTGGCGTCTTGATCATCACGCACTACGAGCAGTTCTTGAACTACATCAGGCCGCAATTCGTGCATGTCATGTTCGATGGGCGCATTGTGGAAGAAGGCGGCTTCGAGCTAGCCGAGAAAATCCAGGCTCAAGGCTACGATTGGGTCGCCGAGAAGTACGCAACCTCCTGACAATCGCAGAGCGAGTCATTCAACGAGGGAGACGCACATGAGCGAGCAGATAATGGTTGATCAGAACCAGCAGCTGGCAGAGATCAAGCTGAATTATGACGAGAAGTATGGCTTTCGCGTGCCAGAGAGCGGCTACGCCTTCAAAAGCCAGAAAGGCTTGAGCCGCGACGTGGTGGCCGCCATCAGCGAGATGAAAGGCGAGCCGCAATGGATGCGGGACTTCCGCCTGCGCGCGCTTGAAATCTTCTACCGCAAGCCGATGCCAACTTGGGGCGGCGATCTGAGCGGCATTGACTTCGACGATATCCACTACTACGTGCGCGCCACAGATCGTCAGCAGCGCTCGTGGGACGAAGTGCCTGAGGAGATCAAGTACACTTTCGACCGTCTGGGCATTCCTGAGGCGGAGCGGAAGTTCCTCGCTGGCGCTGGCGCTCAGTTCGAGTCAGAGGTGGTCTACCACTCGATCCGCAAGGAGCTGGAAGAGAAGGGCGTGATCTTCCTCGATACAGATAGCGCCTTGCGCGAGCATCCTGACCTATTCCGCGAATACTGGGCGACGGTCGTCCCGCCGACCGATAACAAGTTTGCGGCGCTCAACAGCGCGGTCTGGTCGGGCGGCTCGTTCATCTACGTGCCGAAGGGCGTGCATATTGAGATGCCGTTGCAGGCGTATTTCCGCATCAACACCAGCAACATGGGTCAGTTCGAGCGCACCCTGATCATTGTGGACGAAGGCGCATCTGTGCATTACGTGGAAGGCTGCACTGCGCCGACCTACAGCTCGGATAGCTTGCACAGCGCAGTGGTCGAGATTATCGTCAAGCGCGGCGGGCGCGCGCGCTACACCACGATCCAGAATTGGTCGAACAACGTCTACAATCTGGTCACCAAGCGCGCTATCGTTTACGAAGATGCGGTGATGGAATGGGTAGATTGCAACATCGGCTCTAAGCTCACCATGAAGTACCCTGCCATCTACCTAGTCGGGCCGGGCGCGCATGGCGAGGTGCTCTCGGTCGCCTTTGCGGGCAAGGGACAGCATCAGGACGCCGGCGCTAAGATCGTCCACGCTGCGCCACACACCACTAGCCGGATCATCAGCAAGTCCATCTCGATGCACGGCGGGCGCAGCAGCTACCGCGGCCTGCTGAAGGTGAACGCAGGCGCAGTCGGCAGCAAGTCTAACGTGGTCTGCGACGCCCTGCTGATGGACGAACTGAGCCGCACTGATACCTACCCGTCCATTGAGATCGACGAGAAAGATACAACCATCGGACACGAGGCATCAGTCAGCAAGGTGAACGAGGAGCAGCTCTTTTACATGATGTCGCGCGGGATTGATGAGGATACTGCCAACGCCATGATCGTGAGCGGCTTCATTGAGCCTGTGGTGAAGGAGCTGCCTGCCGAGTACAGCATCGAACTCTATCGCCTTGTGCAGCTGCAGATGGAAGGCTCAATCGGCTGAGCGCTACACAGCGCGCAGATCAGGCATGTTTTCGGTGCGGAGAAAGTTGAGCCGTGACTCTACGCCTGAGAAACAAGCAAATCGCGCCCAAACTGACGCGCGAGATGGTCGAGGGACTCAGCGCGAGCAAACAAGAGCCTTCCTGGCTGCTGAACGCACGCCTGACGGCGTGGGAGCTCTACGATACGTTGCCAATG
>JAGHYP010000302.1 GCA_017743585.1 Chloroflexota bacterium | reverse complement strand
GGGGCGATCACGGCGGCGGCAGCCGAGTGGACAGGCATTCCTGAAGGCACGCCGCTCATCGCGGCAGCCGCCGACAAAGCCTGCGAGATGATCGGCTGTGGCGTCATCGCGCCGCACGTCGGTCACATCAGCTACGGCACAACAGCCACGTTCAACACATTTCAACGGCGCTACATCGAGGCGATTCCGATGATTCCGCCGTATCCTGCGGCGATCCCAGGCGCTTACGCGCTGGAGACACAGATCGCGCGCGGCTACTGGATGGTGGATTGGTTCAAGCGCGAGTTCGGCGCGCCCGAGCTGCACGCAGCAGCCGAGCGCGGCGTGCCCCCCGAGTCGCTCTTGGACGCTCTGGCGGCGCAAGTGCCGCCCGGCGCGCTCGGTCTGATCTTGCAGCCGTATTGGTCGCCGGGCATCAAAGTGCCGGGCGCAGAGGCGAAAGGCGCTGTGATCGGCTTTAGCGGCGTGCATACGCGCGCGCATCTCTACCGCGCGATTTTGGAAGGCATTGCTTATGCGTTGCGCGAGGCGGCGCAGCGCACCGAGCGGCGGACAGGCGTGCGCTTGCGCGAAGTGCGCGTCAGCGGCGGCGGCTCACAGAGCGAGCAGGCGATGCAGATCACAGCTGATGTGTTTGGCTTGCCAGCCGCGCGCCCGCACATTCATGAGGCGGCAGGGCTGGGCGCGGCGCTCGTGGCAGCGGTTGGACTCGGCTTGCACAGCGACTACGAAGCGGCTGTGCGGGCGATGACGCGTATCGGGCGCGTCTACGAGCCAAAATCCGAGAATCACAGCCTGTACAGCGCGCTCTACGAGCGCGTGTACAAGCGCCTGTATCGCGGCGTGCGCCCGCTCTACAGCGAGATCAGCCGCATCACAAGCTATCCGGGACAGCTAGGCTGAGCCTGCGCCAAAATTTGCACAAGATACTATTCCAATTTAGAATAGCAGTATTCTAAGTTGGAATAGCGGGCGATGAAGCTGTCACCCGACCACGTCATCTTAGGCTTGCTCGCCGCTCAAGCGCAATATGGCTACCAATTGCTGGAATGCTTCAGCGACCCTGAGCGCTTGGGGCGCATTTGGCGAGTGAACGTCAGCCAGCTCTACAACACGCTCAAGCGTCTTGAGCGCGATGGACTCATCAGCGGCGAGGGCGTGCCATCTGAGAGCGGGCCGCCACGCACGGTCTATCATCTGACCGAAGCAGGGCGCGATCAGCTCATGCTCTGGCTGCACGATCCGATGCCTTCTGCCAGCATTCGGCGCGTGCGCGTTGAGTTTCCCAGTCGGCTGTTTGTGGCGAGCCTGCTCAGGCTGCCGACGGAGACGATCATCGCGCGGCAGCGCGCCGCTTGCCAGCGCGAGCGCGACCGCTTGGCAGCTGAGCGCACACAAGCGCCGAATGGCATGGCGCAGCTCGCCATTGCGTTCGCCATTGAGCAGCTTGAAGCAGCGCTGCGCAGCATTGACCACTGTGAACAGGCATTGCTCGCTACATCGCTCGATCTTTCCGAGAGAAGGAGTTCACCATGAGTCGACTCGTGTGTCTTTTGTTGATCGCGCTCATCGCTCTGTCCGTCAATCCGAGCCTGAGCGCGGCGCAAAGCGCGGCGTTCAGCATTCAGGCGCCAGCCGAGCTGCAGCCTGCGCTCAGCGCGCTGTACAAGGCGCGCTACGGCGCTGAGCCGACTTTCGTCGAGGCAGATGGCGATCTGATCGCCACGAATGACCGCGCCTTGCGTCCCTCGGACGTGGCAGGCGTGCCGCCGCATTTCCTGCCGGATGCCTTTTTTGTCTTAGCGCGCCCGAACGCTGAGGCTGAGGCGTTTATCGCTTACGCCGTCTCGCCCGATGGACAAGCAGCGCTGATCGAGGGCGGCTTCCTGCCGAAATCAATGACGATCACTGACCAAGTGGGCAACAAGGTCGAGGTGGCACAGCCTGTGCGCCGCGTCATCACGCCGTATAGCATCGCCACGTATCTGGTCTACGGCACGGGCAGCGCGGATCGGCTTGTGGCAGGCGGCTATCTCGGCGCGCGCAGTCCTGTTGGCGCGGCGCGGATGAGCGCGATTGACGAGCGCTTCCCGACCTTGAGCAGCTATACGCTCAATCAGCGCGAGATCAACATCGAGCAAGTGGCGCAATTGGCGCCTGATGTCATCTTCACCGGCGCGCGCACGGCGTGGCTCGATACAGTGCGCGAGCTGAACATCCCGGTGGTTTTGCTTCAGGGCGAATCGCCTGAGCGGCTCAAGGAGTCCATGCTGATCGTCGGGCAGTTGCTCGGCCCGAACGCGCTGGCGCGCGCTCGAGCGTGGAGCGAATACTACGACTCGATCTTCGCGCAAGTGGTGGAGCAGACAAAAGACATCGCCGTGCGTCCGAGCGTGCTGTTCGTCGGCGAATCGCCGTTGCGCGTCATCAGCGGCGAGATGTATCAGACCGACTTGATCGCGGCGGCGGGCGGTCGCTCGGTCAGCGAGGCGCTGACGGGCTATTGGAACGACGTCAATCTTGAGCAGGTCGCGCTCTGGAATCCAGACGTGATCGTGATCGCGCCGTATGGCAACGTCACGCCACAGACCTTCGCCGAGAGTCCTGAATGGGCGATCATCAAGGCAGTGCAAGAGGGCAAGGTCTACAAAATGCCGAGCTGGGTCGCGCCGTGGGATACGCCCGTGCCAGATTCGGTCTTAGGCGTGATCTGGTTAGCGCAGAAGCTCTTCCCAGGGCGCGTGACGCTCGATTGCAAACGTGAGGCGCTCTACTTCTTCAAAGTTTTCTACAACCACGCGCTGCCGGAAGATGAGATCGCGGCGGTATGCGGATCGTAACGCCAGTCAAGGCGCGCGACTCGGCAGCGG
>JAGHYP010000301.1 GCA_017743585.1 Chloroflexota bacterium | reverse complement strand
ATCTCGTAATCCCTCGGCGCTTCCTTGGCGATGGCCTGCGCGAGCGCGGCGGCGGCGCTGCCGCTGCCGATCAGCACGGCGCGGCGCGGCTGTTGCGCCCAGCCGAACAGATAGGGGCGGCTGACGCGCCACACGCCGACCAACGAAAAAGCGGCAACGGCGTAGTAAAGCATGAACAGACGCGGCAAGCCAAAGCCGCTCGGCACGATCAGGAAGAACAGAAAGACGTAGACGATCACCACTTGGAAGCTGATGAAGAGCAGCCGCGCGAACATCGCCGTGCGCTGATGGGCAAGGCGCAGATCATTGAAGTTGTTCAGCCGCGCAATCGTCAGCCACAAAAGCGGCATGATGACGAACCAGTGCGCGCGCTGCGCCACAAAGTCAAGGTCGAAAGGCTCGGGCGCGGTCACCGACCAAGCCAGCATCGCCAGCAGCGTCGCCAGCAGGCAGGCGAGCGCATCGCCGACGAACAGCAGCAAGCGGCGCTCAGGGAGGCGCAGCTGCCACACGCTTGAGAGCGGCGCGCGTCTAGGATGCAAGAGCGGCTCAGCAGAGTGCATCAAAAGCAGTCCTGTGTTTTTCGAGCTACCTCGAAATTATAAGCGTAAGATAGGCGCGCGGCGCACTTTTCAGGAAAAATTTTGAGAAAGTTGTGATCAGCCATCTCCGAATGCACAAACGCAGCGGGCGCGTTACAATCACGCACGCGATCTGCAGTTATGGGGAATGCCAATGACCGACCGAGCCGATGATCCTTTGGCGGCTGCGCGCCGGCTCTTGGCTGAGCTGCGCGCTCAGACGACCGAAGTCGCTCATCAGCCGGCGCTTGAGCGGCTCGACGATCTGCTCCAGCAAGCTGAGGCGCAACGCGCCGCGCAAACTGATCAGCACGTTAAGTTCGTCTCGATGATCGTTCACGAGCTGCGCAAGCCGATGACCAGCATCCGCGGCTACGCCGATATGCTCGCTAAGCCGAATGTGATCGGCGCCCTTAACCCGATGCAGCAGAACTTCGTCGAGACCATCCGCAACAATGTGGTGCGCATGGATTGGCTCTTGAGCGACCTAAGCGATATCAACAAGCTCTCGGCCAACCGGCTGCGCTTGGAGCCCAAGATGCTGGCCTTCGAGTCGTTGCGCCCAGAGATCGAAGCGGCTGTGGCAGGCTTGCTGGCAGAGTATGGACATACGCTCACGGTCGAGATCGCGCCCGAGCTGCCCACGCTGAACACCGATCCGAGGCAACTGGTCAGAGTGATTGTGCTCCTGCTGCGCAACGCTATCTTCTACACTCCGAAAGGCACAGGGCAATTGGTGCTGAAGGCGACGACGACCGAGAACGCGGGCGAAGTGCGCATCAGTATCCGCGATAACGGCATTGGAATGCGCGCTGAAGATGTAGCGCGGCTTGGCGAGCTGTTCTTCCGCGCCGATCACGAGCTGGTCACTAACACCAGAGGCTACGGACTGGGCATTCCTGTCGCTAAGGGCTTGCTGGCGCTGATGGGGAGCCAGCTGGAAGTGGAGAGCGCGCCTGGGCAAGGTAGCACGTTCAGCTTCAGGTTGCAGGGAATTCGATAGGTGTGACTCATTGCTCCTAGCTGAACGCACCAACGAAGAATGGCTGCGCGATCTAGCTGAAGGCTCGCCTTGGCGCGGCGAAGTGCTTGAGGCGTTGCGCGCCGCAAATTGCGCCAACACCTCGAGGCACAAGCACTCTCGCCTGAGTACATTTTGAACTTCGAGAGCTGAGCGCAGTGAGAGACTCAATCGCGCTGCGCCTGATGCGCACTATCCTGTGGCATATTCAAAGCGAGCGGAGTCCAATTTACCGCGCTGCATGGCGCCCCAGTCGCTTCCAGCTGCCAATCAGTTGGATATATCTGCTGCTTTTGCTGAGCGTTCCGCTTTTGCGCCTGCTTGAAGTCAGCAGCGGCGTGCCGTTCTTCATCTACCGCGACCAAGCGCTCGTGGCGGCCGCCTTGTTGGGCATCGCGCTGATCAGTTTTGTGCCGTATGGCATGCTAGCAGCGCTGACGGCGGAAGGCATCGCACAACAGCGCCTTGCCCAGACTTGGGATATGTTCCTGCTGACGCCTGCCGAGCCGTATGAGGTGATCACAGCGACGGCAGCCGCGGCGTTGCGTCCGCGATGGCGCGCTGTGCTGAGCGGCTTGTTGCTTGGCGCGCTGTTCGGCGCTGGCGCGGCAGCCGCGGGCGCGCTCGGTCTAGCGGCAGGCGGCGCGTGGCCATGGGCGATCTTGCTGCTCGGCGGGAGTGCGCTTGTGCCGTACATTCGCCTGCAGGAAGCGGCATTGAGCGTGTTGCTCGGCGTGCGCCTGAGCGCCGTGGCGCCGCGCAGCGCCTTCGTGCTCGGCATGATGCTCGGCATAGCGTTGCGCCTTGCGGCGTCCGTGTTGGCGATCCTTTTGAGCGGTCAGGCGGAAGGTCTGGCAGCGCTCAGCGCGGAGTTAGCCCGCTTGAGCGGCGCTCTGCCCAGCAACGCGCCCTTGATCGCCGCCGCGCTCGTCGCCGGCATGGCGCTGCTCTTGGGCGAGCTGGCGCTGATCGCCTTCGCGCCGAGTCCGTTCAGCGTGTTGCTCGCGTTGCTGCTGATCGGCGCGCGCACTTGGCTTGTGCGCCAGTTGGCATTGCGCGAAGAAGCGCGCTAACGCCGATTGAGCTGGCGCGCCGTCGCCTTGCCTTCGGCGAGCGCTTCCTCAAGGCTCTCGCCTGAGACTCGGCGGCGCAAATTGCTGACTAGCCGCTTCCATGCCGCTCGAATGGCCTGCCGCGTCGCTGTGCCGCTGCGCGGCGCGTTCCACAGCGCCCAGAGCGCGCCAAGCACGCTGCCAAGCAGCGCGCCGAGC
>JAGHYP010000018.1 GCA_017743585.1 Chloroflexota bacterium | reverse complement strand
GGTTACAGAGACTGCCGTCTGCCTGAGCGCCTCGAGCTGGTCATCGAAGATACGCCGCGCATGGAAGCGCTCGCCAAAGCGCTCTTCGAGCAGTGGCAAGCGCACTTGGGCTGCAATACGCCGAATTTCCGCCTGACCAAGCGGAATGCCGAGACAGTGCGCCGCCTTGCCGATGGCACTTTTAGCACAATTCGCGCGACCGACCCGCCTCGCCCGCATATGTGGCTTTTCACGTGGTCGCCGGACTATTTGGACATCACGGCTTGGGCGAGCGATGGGGTGCATTGCCGTTATGGATTCCTGAAGAGTTACCTGCCGTGCGGCGAGGCGGATCAGCTGGTGGGAGCGGCGCTGTTGCAAGCGGATTTGGCGCAGCGCGCTGCGCTGATCGCGCAAGCGGAACAGGCTTACTTCGGCGAGAGCGGCACATTTCCTGTGATACCGTTGCTGACCGAGCTGCACTTCGCGGCGCGCAAGCCTGCGCTGCAGGGCGCCAGCGCGGCGAGTCCGTTGTGGCTGGCGGTGTGGTCACGCTGAATTCTAGCGATCGCTTGCGTAGGCAGTAAAATCATGGGCAACTTTTCCACCTGAGGAGATGAACATGACTTTTCCATCTTTCTATGCGCCTGCGCAGATCGGGCAGCTGTACGAGCCTGACTTCCAACGCGCCTACGAGGAAGGCGTCGCCGCTTTCCAAGCGCCTGCTAGCGACGACCGCCAGCGCGTCTTGCTATGGCTGGTGGACATGCAAAATGACTTCATCCTGCCTGCGCCGCTCGGCCGCTTGCCTGTGCCGAACGCTGTGCAAGATGCGCAGCGCGTCATCGAGTGGATTTATCGCAACGTCCATCAGATCACGCAGATCGCGGCGTCGCTCGATACGCACGTCCCGTTCCAGATTTTCTATCCAACATGGTGGAAGAGCCCGGAAGGCGAGCGCCCTGCGCCGTACACGGTCATCAGCGCAGAAGACGTCGCCAAGGGGCGCTGGATAGCCGCTGCTGAGCCCGAGTGGTCAGCGTATTACGTGAACGAGCTGGAGCGCGTCGGCAAGAAGCAGCTGATGATTTGGCCTTTCCATTGCATGGAAGGCACGGCGGGGCGCGCGCTGCTGCCGGCGCTCTCAGAGGCGATCATGTATCACAGCGGCGCGCGAATGGCGCAGCCCATCTATCTGAGCAAAGGCACGATTCCACAGACGGAGTTCTACTCGGTCGTTGAGCCTGAAGTGAAATATCCCGATCATCCTGACGGCGCGCTGAACACACGCTTCCTCGACATGATCGCCAGCTTTGACCTGATCTACGTGGCAGGCGAAGCGCGCAGTCACTGCGTGCTAGCGACCATGAACTCAGTCTTGCGCTATTTCGCCGATCAGCCTGAGGTGATCGCCAAGCTGCGCTTCTTGAACGACTGCACATCGTCCATCCCAGGCTTTGAAGAAGCCACTGAAGCTCGCCTGCGCGAGATGGCGGCGCAAGGCGTGCGCTTTGTCAACGCCGCTGACGCCATCGGCTGAGTCTAGCACGCACTGTTGCTTGGTCGCGCCGCGCTCACAGCGCGACCAAGAGACGCTCATCGCCGACGTACTTCAGCGACGAAGGCTTGAAGCGCGTCGCGCGCCTGCGCTCAGAACGGCGACCCTCCATTTGCGTAGTCGTGGTTCTTGCTGTCTTGAGCAATTCTCGGCATGCCTAGGCGTTCATGGGCGTCAAGTTGATCAAGCTAATCGCGCAAAACGGCTCAGATCGCGAGCGCTAGGGAGCGCAGAGTGGGCAATTCGCCGAGCGTGCGGAACGCCGAGGTGAACAATTTGTGACAATTCGTGAAGTGAAGCGTCTCTTACGGCTGTGAGGGACGCTTTTGGCATCAACGCACTGTGAGCTCAGTCCGCTTGCCCGCGATGACAGTCGCTTCTAGCCGTTGCTCAGGATTGTTGGCGTATTGCACAAGGAAAGACCACTTGCCGGGCGCTACGATCAGCGGCTCGCCAAGGGGTATGCGCCAAGCGGTTTCGCTGCCCGCCAAGCGCAAGGCGATCTCGTTGGCGATCGCGGACGTGACGCCTTGCGCTGCGCTGCGGAAGACGACCTCGCCAAAGGTGAAAGCCAGCCCGATAGGCTGATCAGCCGTCAGGCGCAGTCCATCAACGACGTAAGGGACGAGCGCTTGGGCAGCGACACGATACGTCCCTGCAGGCACGCCAATGACTTGCCCTGTCTGGAAAGTGAACGTGATGCCTTGTGAGCTGGTCAGCGTGAGCGGCAGCGCGAGCGGTGCGCCATCAGCGCGATAAGCGGCAGCGCGCACGACTGCCCAATCCAAGCGCGTCAGGCTTCCATCGGCGCTGAGTCGCAAGCCTTGCCGCTCATCGAGCGTTTGTACGTCAGCGCCGCTCGGCAGCAAGCGCGCGCGCCCTTCCGTGATGCCGAACAACAGATCGCCGTTCGGCAAGCCATAAGCGAGAAATGCGCTTGCCTCGCCGATCTCAACACTTCCGCCTGCTGCCTTCAGCGTGAAACGATACGCGGCGCTCTTCGGCTGCACGAGACCATTCAACTGTCCCTCGAAGAGCGCTACTGCTACCTGCCAGCCGTTGAGGAGCGAGTTGTGATGGCGCTTGAGCGCGAAGCGCGCGCCGCTCATCAAATCGAGCTGCGCGTGTACAAGGCGCAGCTCCGCAGCTGTAGAGAGCGTACGTTCCGCACCGTCAGGCATCACCCGCTCTTGACGGTCGGCATAGGCGAGCACAGCGGCAGGCGGCTGCATCTCAGCGGCGATCACGCTGCCAAGCCCAACGCCTGCCAGAGCGAACAAGGTCAAGAGCGAGATGGGCGCTACAGAATGGCTCACAGATAGTCTCTCAGGTGACGGCTGCGCGTCGGATGGCGCAACTTGCGAAGCGCTTTTGCCTCGATCTGGCGGATGCGCTCGCGCGTGACGCCGAAAAATTTGCCCACCTCTTCAAGCGTGTGTTCCTGACCGTCTTGCAAGCCAAAGCGCATCATCAGCACCTCGCGCTCGCGGTCGTTCAACATAGCGAGCGCGCTGCGCATTTGTTCCTTGAGCAGTTGGCGCGCAGCTGCCTCCACTGGCCCGATCACTTTATCGTCCTCGATGAAATCGCCTAAAAAGCTGGAGTCTTCTTCGCCGACGGGCATCTCAAGCGACATCGGCTCTTGCGCGATGCGCTGAATGCGGCGCACTTTGTTGGCGGCACGGCGCAGCTTGCGATTCAGCGCAGGGTCAAGTTTTTTGCCTGCTTCAAGCGCCGCTCGAATCTGCCGCGTATCCTCAGCGGAGAGAAAATCCATCTCCAGCGCCAGACGCTCAGCGCTTGGCGCAGTGCCAAGCGTTTGCTCCAGCTCGCGCTGAATGCGCATCAGTCGGTTGATCGTCTCGACCATGTGGACGGGAATGCGAATGGTGCGCCCTTGATCGGCAATGGCGCGGCTGATCGCCTGCCTGATCCACCACGTGGCATACGTGCTGAACTTGAAGCCTTTGGTGTGGTCGAACTTCTCGACGGCGCGCAATAAGCCGATGTTGCCTTCTTGAATCAGGTCGAGAAAGCTGATGCCGCGCATCGTGTAGCGCTTCGCCACGCTCACCACAAGCCGCAAGTTGGCGCGCGTGAGCGACTCAGCAGCGGCGTTGGCGCGCTGGCGCACGCCGTCATAGTAGTCTGTTAGCGCTTGGTCATCGCACAGTTGCTCAAGCCATGCGTCGAACTCAGCGGCAGGCGGCAACGCGTTATGCGCGCGCACGTAGTCGCTCAAAGCGGGCTGCAGGCAGCTCGGTATCAAATACAGCCCTTGAAAGACTCCGAACAGGTTGCGCGCCAGCAACGTCCACACCTCGTCGCGTCCCCAGTCGCCTTGCTCAAGGTAGGTGCGGATGTAGGAAGGCTGCGCAGGATTGAGCGGCTCGCGCAGGCTGTGCGCTTCAGCAAGCAAGGTCGGCAGGTCGGGCAGCGCCAGCTTGTGATCGGCTGCCTGAGTTCGCACCTCTTGCCAAAATTGCAGCAGATCGGCGTACAGGCGGCGCAACGCCTCGCGATAGCTGAGCTGCTCGCCTGTCTCAGGCGCAGCACAGGCTGTGCGCAGCAGAGAGAGCGCCGCCATCTGCGAGGAAAGCCAGGTCTCGCTGTTTGGATCGAGCAGCGGCACTTGCCCGATCTCCTTCAAGTACATGCGCACTGTGTCGTCGGCAGAGAGCGCGCCCTCCAAGCGAGCCTCGCCGAGGTCGGCGTCGTCAAGCGGCTCGAGGTCATCTTCATCGGCGTCAGAGAAGATGACAGGCACTTTGAACTCAGAAGTGCTACTCGGATTGATGCCTGCCTCGCGCAGCTCATCGATCAATGAGCGTGGTAATTCGTCTTCAGGCGCATATAGGTAAGCATAGTCCGCTTCCGCATCCAGCGGCGTGCTCGCATCGTCAGGCGCATCGGCAGCCCGAGCGCTCGGCTTGTCAACGTAGCTCGTAGTGCGCTGTCTTTTGGTAGCCCGCTTTGCCATGATAGAACGCCTTCCTCACAAGTATCAGTGCCGAATGGGCATTGGCTGTGCGTGCGCCGCCTGCATCAGAGCGCGAATGGCGCGCAAATAGAGCGCATTGCGCTGCAGGTAAGTTTGCGCGCGCGCTTCATCGGCTTCTTGCAACAGATAGTTCAACTCAGCGCATTCGCGCCGCAGACGCGCAAGGCGCAGCATCAGCGCATGGCGCGGCAAAGTAGCGCGATGCAGCTGCTCATCGGATTGCGACGCGTTCATCTCTCGTAAAACAGCTATATCCTTGCTCAACGCGCGCGGCGCAAGATTTGGCGTCTGGCGCAAGTGCTGCTCATACAGCTCTAGGCGCGCTTGCAGCAGTCGCTCAACCAACGGATGCAGGTCGAGCGGCAAGTGACGGTGCATAAAGCTAAGCCAATCCTCATCATACTGAGCGCATGCGCGCAAGAAGACCTCAAAAATGGCGCGCAGGTCAGGGCGCGTGAAATCAGCGGCGCACAGCGGCTGCAGATCGGCTTCTGCTGCCGGCTCCTCGCTGGCGAGCTGCCGAAACATGCGCTGCACCTCCGCTAGCAAATTCGGATATTGCAGCAGCGCTGCCAGGCAGTATTCCTGCAATGCCTCACTGTGCGAGATTGTTGGCAGCGGCGCAGACTCGCTCGCTGTTTCGCTCGCGGCTTGGCGGCTTGCGCGCTTGATGTGCTGCGCTGCCCATTCCAAGAGCGCCTTGCCGCTGCCCAAGCGCAGCTTATACGCCAGTTGCTGCACATTCGCCTGCTGCTGCAAATTGTTCTCGGTCGCTAGCAGCAGCGGCAATAGCTCGCGAGCGACCTGCTCGCGCTCGGCGAGCGTGGCATTGGCAGGCAAACTGGCGACCGCGGCGTTGATCGCGTATTCCCCCACATTCTGCGCGCTGGCGATCAGATCGCGCCACGCCTGTGGATTCTCGCGAATCAAATCGTCAGGGTCTTTGCCATTCGGCAGCGTGACCACTTGCAATTCCACGTTCAGGCGGCTTGATTCGCGCAGCGCTCCGCTCGGATCGACGAAGATGCGCTCAACCGAGGCGGCTTGGCGCACTGCTTCCAGACCGCGCAAGGTTGCTTTGGCGCCTGCTTCGTCCGCGTCAAGAGCGAGGATCAGGCGGCGCGCAAGGCGGCTCAGCGTTTTGAGCTGCGCTTGAGTCAGCGCAGTGCCCATCTGTGCGACAACGTTAGTGAAGCCGTGCTGGTGCGCTTGAATGGCATCCATGTATCCCTCGACGATGACCGCCGTCTCGCTCTCGCGGATGCTGCGCCGCGCATGATGCAGGGCAAAGAGCGTCGCGCTCTTATCGAAGAGGGGCGTCTGCGGCGAGTTGAGATACTTCGGCTGCGCTTCGGGCTTGAGCTGGCGCGCCCCGAAGCCGATCACCTGACCGCGCTCATCGCAGATTGGAATCATCAGCCGGTCGCGGAAGCGATCATAAACGCGCTCAGATTCCTCGTGGCGCGCCAGCAAGCCAACTTCTAGCAATTCTTGCTCAGTGTAGCCAATCTGTTTCAAGCGCTCTGAGACGGCGTTCCAGCTCTCAGGCGCGTAACCGATCTGAAATTGCGCCAGAGTCGCCTCGCTCAAGCCGCGCCGCGCCACATAGTCGCGCGCCTCAGCAGCATCAGGCGCGTTCAGCAAGCGCTGATGATAAAAACGCGCCGCTTCGCTCAGCAGGCTGCGCAGCCGTTCAAGGCGCGCCTCATGTTGCCGCTGCTCAGGCGTGCGCGCCCGCAGCTGAACGCCCGCTTTCTCAGCCAGAAGGCGCAGCGCCTCAGCGAAGTCCACGTTCTCGCGGCGCTGCACATAGGTGAAAATATCGCCGCCCGTGCCGCACGCGCCGAAGCAATGCCAAGTCTGCGAGTCGGGAAAGACGACGAAGGAGGGCGTCTTCTCGCTATGGAACGGACAGCACGCTGTGAAGTAGCGCCCCTTCTTGCGCAATGGAACGCCACTTTGCAGGATGTATTGCACCAAGTCGAGCTTCGCTCGAATCTCTTGAGCAACCGACAACGCGCCATCCCCGCTAAATGCTGGTAATTATAGCTTCAGCGAAGGTCACTCACAAGATGGATATGATCATCTTGGCTTTGAAAGTGCAGCCAACATATGCCATAAAGCTAGAATGTCAAGGCGCCGTCATGATGATCTCTTGAGCGCAGCCACTGGATGGCAAGACAATCGGCGCAGCGCTGAAGTTGAGAAGCGCTGAGAGCGTCGGCTCACCTTCAGGCGCGCTGCGCTTCTGCGCGGTGTGCGTGCCTTGAGCGCTATTCTCGATCTCGCGCAGCCGGATCTCGCGCAGCTGGAGTCTGACGCGATTGAGGCTCAGGTCATGGCCTGTGCGCGTCATGCCTTCCAAGTCGTTGCGCGAGCTGAGCAAATCGTGAATGAGGTATCGCTGGCACGTTTTCCGCTGCGGCAAGGTCGGCCAGGCGAATGCGTACAAGGTGCTCGCGCAAGCGGCCGCGAGCTTCAGCCATTTCAGAGCGTTCTCTCGCCAATGCGCTGAGGCCTGTTGCGAGTCAGGCACAAGCTATCGCCCGCTCCTGATCGTAGCACAATTGAGTGAAACGCATGACAGATTGTCCCTCACTCAAAGTGCGCGCACAGCGCAGCTCCAACTCGTGCGCGCAACCGAGCGCCGCCATGTTCACTCTGTCTGTTGAGCCATGCTTTGTGATAGAATCTGTACTAAGCCAATTTTTCGCGCAGGAAGGAAGGCTGACGATGATCAAGAAGAGCTTCCTGAAGACCAAGTGCAAGGTCACTTTTGAGGCGCCAGCCGCCATTGCCGAGGGCGCGGAGACGATCCACCTCGTAGGCGACTTCAACAACTGGAACGAGACCTCGCATCCCATGGAGAAGAAGAAGAACGGCACGTTTACGATCGTGATAGACTTGCCGCTCAACCGCGAGTTCCAGTACCGCTACTTGGTGAATGGCACAACATGGCACAACGACTGGAATGCCGATAAGTACGTCCCGAATCCGTTCAGCGGCGATAACTCTGTGGTGACCACCTACCCGCCTGAGCAGTGATCCTCGCGCTGCGCCGCGCTGACTCGTGCGGCGCAGTCCGCTCGCATGTCCACTGTACTCCTGCTAGAGCCTTTCGACACAGGCTCGCACGCTGCGTGGTTGCGCGGTCTGCAGCGCTTCAGCCGACACACCATTGAAGCGCTCACCTTGCCAGGCAGCTTCTGGCAATGGCGTATGCAAGGCGGCGCCGTCACTTTGGCGCGTCAATTCAATCAAAGCGCTTGCGCGCCTGACTTGATCGTCGCCTCTGACATGCTCGACCTGACCACATTCCTCGCCTTGACGCGCCACCGCACTGCCCACCTGCCGAGCGCGGTCTACTTTCACGAGAATCAGCTCACCTACCCTGCTGGCGAGCGCGTCAAGCGCGACTTGAAGATCGCGTTCACCAACTATACCAGCGCGCTCGCCGCTGATGCTGTGTTCTTCAACAGCGCCTTCCACATGCGCGAGTTCTTAGACGAGCTGCCACGCTTGCTCAAGCATTATCCCGATCACAACGAGCTAGAGACGGTCTCGCAGATCGCGGCAAAGGCGCGTGTGCTGCCCGTCGGCATAGATTTTGCTGCTTATGACGCTTACGCGGCGCCGAAAACGCGCAGCGTGCCGACCTTGCTGTGGAATCACCGCTGGGAATACGATAAACGACCTGAATTGTTCGCGCGCGCGCTTGAGAAGCTGATGGCGCTCGGCGTGGAATTCCGCGTCATCTTGGCAGGCGAGCCAATCGGTCACACGCAGCACGTCTTCGAGCCGCTGCGCGAGCGACTTGGCAGCCGCTTGCTGCACTACGGCTACGCCGAGCGTTTTGAAGACTACGCGCGGCTGCTCTGGCAGGCGACGCACGCCGTCAGTTGCGCTGTGCAAGATTTCTTCGGCGTCAGCATGGCAGAGGCAATTTATTGTGGCGCGCTGCCGATCATGCCGCGTCGCTTGAACTATCCCGCCTTAGTGCCGAGCGCCTACCACGAGCTGTGCCTATACCACGAAGGCGAGCTGGTCGCGGCGCTTTTGCGCACGCTGTACACGCCCGCGCCTGAGGCGCTGCGCGCTCACATCGCGCAATTCGATTGGCGGACGCTGATCGCCGCCTACGACCAAGCCTTTGACGCGCTTGTGCAAGGCGCGCTGCCGCGCTAGCTGCCCGCCAAACCTAGATTCTCATGTTCACAGCATCTGTGCGCACTAGATTGCGCAGATAAGCAGCGCGTGCTAAACTGCGCGCAAGAGGGCATGAGAAAGACGCGCTGAGCATGGCTGAGCGAATCTTGGTAGTTGATGACGACATTGACAGCCTGAAACTGATTAGTCTGTTGCTGCAACGGCAAGGCTACGAAGTGACAGCGGCGAGCAACGGCACACAAGCCATCGCGCGCGCCGCTGCTGAGCGTCCCGATTTGATCATCCTCGATGTGATGATGCCTGATCTGGACGGCTACGAGATTTGCCGCCGCTTGCGCGCTAACCCGATCACACAGCCAATCCCGATCATCATGTTCACTGCCAAGACGCTGATCGACGACAAGGTGCAAGGCTTTGAGGCAGGCGCTGATGACTATCTCTCCAAACCGACTCATCCTGCTGAACTCGCCTCGCGCGTAAAGGCGCTTTTGTCGCGCAGCGCGGCGCAACAGCGCGCCGCGGCAGAAAGCGGCGCGGTCGTCGCCTTTCTAGGCGCGAAGGGCGGCGTTGGCACCACCACGCTGGCAGCAAACATCGCAGCAGCCATGCAGCAGAAAGAGCCGAGCATCCTCGCCGATATCCGACTCGGACAAGGCAGCCTCGGCTTGGCGCTGAACGCGCCGCGCGCAGCCGGCATGGTCAACTTGCTTGGACGCGCGCCGACGGAGGTCGTGCCGTGCACCATTGAGGCAGAGTTAGCAGCCCATCCGAGCGGCTTGAAGCTCTTGCTCAGCTCATCACGCCCCAGAGATGGTATGCTCAGCGTCAACGTGGACTCAGCAGTTGCAGCGCTCAAGGGGCTGCGCGGCCTAGCGCGCTATGTGTTGGTGGACTTGGGCAGCGGATTGACGCGCTTGAACGCGCGGCTCGTGCGTGAGGCAGATCAGGTTGTGCTGGTGAGCGAGCCGAGCCGCATCTCGCTGCACATGGCACGCGAGATGCTCAGCGAGCTGGAAGGACTCGGCTTAGGGCGCGGGCGAGTCAGCGTTGTGGTCGTCAATCGCACGCCGTCTCGGGCGCATGTGACATGGCAAGACGTTGAGCAAGCGCTTGGGCAAAGGATTCTTGCCATGATCACGCCTGCGCCTGAGCTGGCAGCCCAAGCTGTGGAAGCAGGGATGCCGATTGTGCTACTTCAGCCGACCTCAATCGTCGCCACGCAAATGGTGAAGTTGGCGGAAGAGCTGGCTGCGCGCAGCACGCTGCTTGCGCGCCAACCCATGAGTGGATGAGCTATCATGACTGCGTATGAAGCTGTAATCGGCTTGGAAGTTCACGCCGAGCTGCTGACCCAGAGCAAGATGTTCTGCGGCTGCGCTGTTGTGGATAGCACAACCGCCGAGCCGAACACTGTTGTCTGTCCGATTTGTCTGGGGATGCCCGGTGTGCTGCCTGTGATCAACCGGCGCGCCGTTGAGCTCGCCATTCGCGTCGGCTTGGCGCTCAACTGTCAGATTGCGCGCGTTAACGTCTTCGCCCGCAAGAGCTACTTCTATCCCGACCTGCCTAAAGGCTATCAGATTAGCCAATACGAGCTGCCGCTCGCTGTGAATGGCTGGCTTGAGATCGATTTGCCTGATGGCAGCACCAAGCGCATCGGCATTCGGCGTGCGCACTTAGAAGAGGACACTGGCAAATCCATTCACGTCGGCAACAGCAGCCTGATTGACTTCAATCGTTCAGGCGTGCCGCTTTTGGAGATCGTGACTGAGCCCGACATCCGCAGCGCTGAGGAAGCTGAGGCGTACGGGCGCAAGCTGCGCGCTATTTTGCGATATCTCGGCGTCAATAGCGGCGATATGTCCAAAGGTGTGCTGCGCATGGAGCCGAACATCAGCGTGCGTCCTGTTGGCAGCAACGAGCTGCGCACGCGGACCGAGATCAAGAACCTGAACAGTATTCGCAGCTTAGCGCGCGCCAGCGCTGCTGAGATCGAGCGGCAGATCGCGATCTACGAGCGCGGCGGCACTGTCACACAGGCTACGCTCGGCTGGGATGAATCGCGCGGCGTGCTCGTCATGCAGCGCGAGAAAGAATCAGCGCACGACTATCGCTACTTTCCGGAGCCAGATTTGCCGCCGTTGGTCATCAGCGAGGAATGGATCGAGGAGATTCGGCGCAGCCTGCCCGAGCTGCCTGACGCAAAGCGCGATCGCTTTGTCAGGCTCGGCTTGGGCGCCTATGAAGCATCCGTCTTGGTGGCAGAGCGCAGCGTCGCCGACTATTTCGAGGCAGTGGTCGGCAGCGGCGCTGAGCCGAAGAAGGCTGCCAATTGGATCATCAACGAGCTATTTGCGCGCATGAACAAGGCAGCCCTGCCAAGCGAGAGCATCGCCGAGATAAACGTGACACCTGCCGCGCTCGCCGATCTGATCCGACTGGTGGATGACGGCACAATCAACAACAACGCTGCAAAAAAGGTGCTGGATGTGCTCTTTGAGCGCGGCGGCGCGCCCGCTGAGGTCGTCCGGCAGCTCGGCCTAGAGCAAACGCAAGATACGGCGCTGATCGAAGCGGCAATCGTCAAGGTGCTGGACGCCAACGCCAATGAAGTGACGCGCTTCTGCAAGGGCGAAGAGAAAGTGCTGAAGTTCCTGATCGGTCAGGTGATGCGCGAAGGGCGTGGCAAATTCCCCGCCGAGCTGACCAACGCGCTCCTGATCGAACACCTGAAGCGGCGCTGCTGAGCGCGCAACACAAGTCTGAGCGCATGGCGCTCAAACTCGACTGCCATCACGCAGTCACGCTATAAAAACGCTGATAGGACTGTCCCGAGCGGCTCGCCACTGAACAGCGAGACGTTCGCTTTTATGCCTTCAGCGCGGCGGGCAGCAGGGCGTAAAAGGCAGTTGCGTCTACCACGTCATCGAGGCGCACCTGATCGAGCGTTGTGTGCGCGTGAATTTCATCGCCCGGACCGAAGCCGATACTCGGAATGCCCGCCTTGCCCATCCAGTAAGTGCCGTTCGTGCTGAAATTCCACTTGCCCGTTGGCGGCGCGCTGCCGTTGAGCGCAGCGAGCGTTGCCTGACCCGCCTGCACCAAGGGATGCTCCTCGCTCAGCGCCCATGGTGGGAAAATCTTATCCACAGGGAAGACAAAACCTGTGTAGCTTGGCTCGGCGTAATGCAATAGCTCTAAGGTCAGGTCGGGGCGCTCGCCGATGAGCGCGCGCACTTGCGCCAAGACCGACTCAGGCGTCTCGCCGAAGGTCATACGCCGATCAATGTAGATGATCGCTTCATCTGGGACGGCGTTGATTGAGGCCGTGCTGACCTTCATATCGCTGACTGTGATCTTGCCATGCCCCAAGAACGGATCGTCGCCCAGCTCCGGCTCCATCTGGCTGATGCGCTCGATGATCGGCAACAGTTTGTAGATCGCATTATCGCCCAGATGATTGCTAGCAGCGTGCGCGCTGCGCCCTTTGGCGATGATGCGCATCTCAACGCGCCCCTTGTGCCCGCGATAGACCTGCATGCGGGTCGGCTCGCCGATCACCACGAAGTCGGGGCGAATGCCTTCCACTTCGACTAAGGCACGCGGCGCGAGGCCATCGCACCACTCTTCCATGTTGCCAAAGTAGTAGGCAGTGTAGCCCTCCAGCAAGCCCAGATCGTGCGCCAGCGCTAGGCCGTAGATCATGCCTGGCGTGCTGCCCTTCTCATCGCAAGCGCCGCGCGCGTATAGGATGCCGTCTTCGATCTTGCCCTTGAACGGATCCCACGCCCATGAGTCAGGATCGCCTATGCCGACTGTATCGAGATGGCTATCGTAGAGCAGCTTGCGCGCGCCGCTGCCGATTCGTCCGACGATGTTGCCCATCCGGTCGAAGAAAACTTGATCGAAGCCAAGCGCGCGCATCTCGGCAGCGGCGCGCTCGCCAACTGCTTTGATCTGACCGTCGTAGCTTGGAATGGTGCACAGCTCGCGCAGGAATTGTACAATTGCCTCGCGCTGTGCCGCAACACGTGGCTTGATCGCGGCGGCGAGCTCAACCAAAGAGGGGTTGGTCGTCATGTCGTTCGCTCTTTCTGATGTGCCTCGACCGTGTGTCCCGTGAGCGTAACGTAGCCATGCCGTTCCCGGCAAGGGACTAGCCCGTGCTGATCGTGTGACAGGTGAGATTCTGCCCTGAAAAACAAGCCTGCAGGCTCTATGCCGCGGCGCAGGGACGCTGCGGACTGAACACTTTTGCAAGTTGCCCGTGTTATGATATTAAGGCAAGAGCACACGGTTGTGACGCTAAGCGGATGCACGATCAAATATTTGCCCGGAGCGCTAAGAACTCGGCTGGTTCGGTCGCAGCGCTGTGTTCGAACTGATGCGCCGAGTGCAAGCTGATGTTACTTAACCCTGACAATGCATGAGCAACCACTTGGGCCTGGCCTCACGCCGCCCGCGCGAAAAGTCTTAATCGTCGAGGACGATACTAACTTTCTCAACGTCCTCAGGCGCATCTTCCTGCACCATCGCTTCGAAGTTGAAACAGCGAAGAACGGCGAGGAAGCGCTCGATCGGCTCGCCAATAGCCGCCCTGATGTCTTGATTCTGGATATCAACGTGCCACACCCGAGCGGTTTAGAAGTGCTTTCATACATTCGCCAGGCGCCGTTCCTGCGCGCGCTGAAGGTCGTCGTCGTCACGGGCAATCCAGTGGCAATCGATCATCCTGATGCACAGCAGGCTGACCTGCTCCTGATCAAGCCAATCAGCGTCAACGAGCTCGTCACGATGGTGGAACGCCTGATCGGTTGAGCAGAGGGCGAGCTGTGCAGCGCGCTCGATCAAGAGATTGAAACACATTTTGCTCGGCAAGGTCTGTTCGGCTTGCCATCACGAACAGGGCAGGCGCCACAGCTCGATGTGATCCGCGCCATCGGGCAGCAACAAGCGCTGACCGCTCGCCCAATCGTAGAGACCTGCCAACAGACGCACACCGCATTGCTCAGGCAGCTGCACTGTGAACCAATCGCCGATGATGCGCTCATCCGCGTCCTGCCAACTTGTTGTCGGACGCTTCGCCTTAGGCGGGCCGTCTTGCTGTGCCAACACTTGGCGCGAGTCGAGCGGCGTCAGGTGCAGGTAGAGCGAGTAATCGCGCTGTGGCTGCACTTTTGCCTGCCAATAAGCGCGGACGCGCACAGCCTGTCCATCGCGCACAAGATCAATGCCTAGCAGATCGATCTGACCGTCAAAGCTTGCCTCAATCGGCATCTGTATCGGCGTGGTGCGAAAGACGACCGTCTCTGGTCCGCGCCGCCGCGGCGGCGCAGCGAAAGTCTTCAAGCGCAGCATCTGGTCAAGATAAGCACGTTGCGCCGCATCGGCGTGGCGTACAAAATCCGCGCTGAGCAAGGCATAGGCAATGCCGCGCTCAGCGCGCCAATACGTCAGCGGCCGCTCAGTGAAATCGCCCCGATAGACAAGCCAATTGAACCATTGCGCACCTTGCAAGCCGCTCCAGAATGGATTAAACGTCTTCTCATGCTCAATTGGCACAGCAACCCAACCTGCTTCAAGGTTCACGTCTGCCCATCGCCGCAACTCAGTCCGCCAATCGGGATAGCCGCGCTCTTCTACAAGCGCTAGTGTGTCACGCCAGCTCGGCAGGAGGACGAGCGCAATCCATGCAGCGATCGCAGCGCTGTACAGTGCGCGCGGCGCTCTGTTGCTTGGCAGGGCGCGCCAAATTTGCACTGCGGACATGCCGATCAGGACGCATAGCGCCGTCACTGCGGGCAACACGTCCCGCGCACGCTGCAATGTGATCGCAGTGAACGACGACATAACCCAAGGCGTAGCGAACACAGCGATCAGGCATAACAAAATGGCGCGCCAGTCTAGGCGCGCCGAGCGCGCTGCCAGCCACGCGACCGCGCCGCTCAGTAGCCAAGGGAGCGCCGCCAGTTCTTGCACAGGCACAAAAACGTGCCGAATGTTGTTCAGGATGCGCTGCACATTGGCTAGGTTGTAGAGCATGCTCTGCGCGCCTTCGCGCCGAATGATACCGATCTCAGACTCAGGCAACGAGTCTTCGTAAGGCGTGAGCAGACTATCTAAGCGGAGGACGCCTAGCACGAGAAAAGCAGTGATGGCTACAATGCCTAGCTGCCCTGCCAACAGGCGCGCCCTGAGCCGCCTATTGCGCAGCCCGAACAAGAGCGCTGTCACGCCCGCCAAAAGCGCAGGCACGACCATCAGCTTGATCAGGACGGCTAGTGCGCCTACGAGCATGGCGAGCAGTGCAAAGTGCGGACGCTCACGGCGCAATGCTGTGATTGAGAGCCATAGCGACCATGCTGTTGTGAAGCATACAAACGGATCAGTTGTTGCATAGACGCTGTGCGAGACCACGAGCGGCGAGCTGATCCATGCCCCGCCTGCCACCAGTGATGCCCAATCGCCTGCCGCCTCGCGCGCTGCGCTGAAGATGAGCCACAACGTGCCTGCGCTGACTGCCACGGCGATCCAGCGCATGACGTTCACCGTCTGGCTCATCTCAGGAAAGCCGAGCCATTCCAGCAGCTGCGAGACGAGCAGCTCGAGCGCGATATAGCCGGGCGGATAGCCACGCATGTGGCGGCCCATCTCAAACTTGCCCAGCCAAACTTGTCCCGCTAAGTAGAGAGCAGGCTCATCAGGATGATCCACATAAGGCAGGCTGAAAGCGTGGCTGTGCAGCAGCATAGCCACGTACAGCGTCAGCAACAAGAGTCGGAGCAGCGTGAAGTGCCTTGCCGTCATTCAGAACAGGCGCGTGATCTCGAAGATTTGCCGTATTTGCGCATTCAGTACCTCGGCATTCGGCGCGCGCAGCTCAACAAATAGCTGCTGCATATGGCGCATTTGCGGCAGCAGCTGCGCAACGCTGACGCCGTGCACTTGCTCAAACTCGTGCACAGGCGTTTTGCCTTCCAGCAAGCCTTTGATGGCGAGCGAAGCATCTGCGCTGCGCCGCATGTAGAGCTGGAAAGGCGTCGGAAAATATTCGGCGATCAGCATCAGGCGAATCGCATTCGGCAGAAATTCTTGATCGGCTGCAAAGCGCTCAAGATAGATCACATACCGATTCAGAATGCGCTTGATGCGGCGCGGGTTGTTGAACTTGCACTCGGTCAGCGCCTCGCTTAGCTGATCGAAGGCGCGCTTATGGCGGTCGCCGACGAGCTTCTCGCGCTGATGATGCACAAAGCGCTCCATCGCGCTCTTATCAAGGTCAATCTCGGGCTCAAGATTTTCTCCAAGTACTCGCGTCCGTCAACGCCTTCGCCGCCATACTTGCGCCGAATGGTCTAGTAGATAACGCGCCCGTTGATCGCCAGCACGAAGATGCAGTTCGGCACGCTCAGATGATGCTTGATGCTCTCCAAAATGCCGATCGTGGTCTCAGGCAAGCAACGATCCAGATCGTCCACGAGAATCAAGAAGCGGACGCGATGTGCATCAGCTCGACCGACCAGCTCTGTGGCGTATGTGCTGAGCAGCTCGCTGAAAGCTGAGGCGAAATTGCTCACGCTATCCGTCCAGCCGCTGAGGACAGCGTCCACTTCGTTCAAAGTGCTCTCTTGCGCCTCGCGCACTTGCTTGAGCGATTCTTCGAGCAAGCGCGGGTTGACTGCACCGCCTGTCAGACTCTTCAAAAGCGCTCTCAAGCCGACCTGCCCGACTGCCAGAAGGCTGGTCGCGACGACCGTTTGGAAAGCGGCCTTGATAGCGTCTTTTCTATCTCTAGGAACGTCGCGCTCATACTGCTGCTTGATCGCGTAAAGCAGTGGATAGACGATGTGTGCTTCGTTCTCATACTTCCAAGCGTCAAACCAGATCGGCACAAAGATTTCCTTGCCGTCAGGGAAGCGCCTGATCGCACCTCTCTCATCCCGGAAACGGGCTTCGAGCAGGCGCAACACAGAGGTCTTGCCTGTCCCCCAGTCGCCAAGCACGCCATAGACGAATGGGGCTTCCGTGGCGCGCACAGCGCTTTCGATCAAGTCCACAAACTGGCTAAATTGAAACAAATCCTCGCTGCTATTCGAAATAGGCTCGTCAGCGATGAAACGCATCAGAAGACTCCTTAGGCTGTCTCAGGTTGCAGAATAACTGTAACAGGATCGCCAACGCGGATCAAGCCGCCTTTCACAACGCGACACATGAAGCCAACACGCCCTACCACGGCGCTCGGCATGCGGCTGTCCAATTCAGCCAGTTGGTGGCATGGCTCGCGCGGCGCGCGCAGCAAGATGACTGCCTCATCGCCGATTTGCAAGCATGTGCCTGCAGGCAGCTTGCGCAGGTCAATGCCACTGATGATCAGATTCTCGCCCAGCACGCCGACGCCTGTCGGAAAGCCTTCGGCAGCCAGCTCGGCGAGCGTGATGTCGTCCATCACGTTCAAGTTGCGTTTAGGATTGCCGCCTTTGCGGTCACCTTCAATGCCGTAATCGGCGATCAAGCGCGCCTCTTGCAATGCCACGCGCTGGTAGCCGCGCGGCACGTGCGGCGCATCTTTTGGCTTGTAGGCAATGCTCTTCAGAGTGCCTGTGATCATAAAGCTCGCTCGCTTTCGCTCGAGTTGCGTCTAATCTTAGCACAACTGGCGCGATCTGGCAGAGATCAGCCTTTGCCAATTGCTGCCCGCGAGCGCATGAGCGCGCCTTCACGCCATCAGACCAGTGCCGGGCAAGTACGTGGACATCGGCAGGCGCGCTGCGCGCTCAGAGTCCGTGTAAAGCGGGCGCACCAAGCAGGTCGAGCGGGCTGTTCAGCTTGAGCAGGCCGCGCAAGTTGTGCTCAGCGGCGAGGCGCAGGGGATGCCGTCAAGCCGCGCGAAGCCTTCGGGGCGCGGCGTAATGCCGTTATCAGGACACCGGAAAAGCGCAGCGCGCCATGCTCAGCGTAGTGACCCTGAGCGCGCGCCGCCAAGCGCCAGCAACGCGATCAAACGAATCAAACTAAGCAGAATCGCGCCTCGGGCGCCGAGTCGCGCTGCGCTGCGCACTTAGCGGACGACCTCATGCGCATCCTTGGCACAGCGGAATCCGAAGAAGCGCTCGCGCGCATTCGGATCGGCGGGCAGGCGATGCGTGGCAC
>JAGHYP010000017.1 GCA_017743585.1 Chloroflexota bacterium | reverse complement strand
CGCTCGGGCGATTACATCGGCTTGTTAGCGTATCTGCCGCCGCAGCTCCTCTAAACGCGCCCGATACTCAGCGCGCGGCGGCAGATACGCTAACAAGCCGATGTAATCGCCCGAGCGCGCCAAGCGCAAAAACGCCGCCAAGCGTCCGCTCAGAGGGCTGCTCTGCAGGGCCTGTTGCGTGCGCAACTGTTCAAGCAGCGCTGCCGTCACATCATCGGCGAACAGACTCACGCCGTCTTCGCTGTAGGCAGGCGCGCTTTGCGGCAACGCGCCTTGCTCAACGTACATATCCAGCAGACGCTGTGTGTTCTGTTTGCTCTCTTCCACAGCAGGCTCGTCGAACGGATTGATGCCCAAGACGATGCCAGCGGTCGCTGCGGCAAACTGCCAACGGAAAAATTCGGCGCCGATGTCGTAAATATCGCGCAGGTTGAGCGTGACCAGCGGATGACCTGCCTCTTGCAGCATCTGCACTGCCTGATCAGGATTTTGCGCGCTATCGTCGAGCCGCAGATAGACAAATAGTCGATCGTCATCGTAGTCATGCGGCAAGCCGATTGTGCCGCCGCAAATCGGAATGATGCCCTTATCTTCCTTGCCGCTGCTTTCCGCGATGAGCTGCTCCACCCAGGCGCCGAAGGCGGCGATCTCAGGGCTGCTGATCAAGGTCAGCTTATCCAAGCCGCGCCGCGCCAAAACGCCCATCACTGTGCCGAGCCACAAGCCCGGATGGTTGTTGCCCATCACATTCGCGCCGCACGCCAGCGCCATCTCAGTCGCTCGATCCAACAGACGCTCGAAGTCCAGGCCGAGCATAGCGCTCGGCAACATGCCGAAGTAGCTCAGCGCCGCATAGCGCCCTGCCATGTCGGTTGGATTGTAGTAGATGGCGCGGAAGCCAAGCCGCTGCGCTTCTTCTGCCAGACGCGTTTCGGGATCGGTGATCGCGATGAAATGCTCGCCTGCGCGCCCAGTCCGTTCAGCGCAGCGCTCGTAGAAGTAATAGAGCATGGCGAGCGTCTCTAGCGTGCTGCCCGACTTGCTGGCGACGATGAAGCACGTCCGCGTCAGGTCAATTTGCGCTTCAACATCGCGGATGGCAGTTGGGTCAGTGCTATCGAGCGCGATCAGCGCAGGGAAGCCTTGTTGCTGCCCGAAGATGGCATAGAGCGTCTCAGCTGCGATGCTGGCGCCGCCCATACCTAACATCACTAGATGCTGCCAGCCTTCGCGCTGCGACTCAGCGCGCGCCGCGCGCAGCACATCGCGATCAATGCGTCCGTCAGTTGGCAAGTGCAGCCAGCCCAAGCGCGCTTCGATCTGAGCGGCGACCGCTGGCGAGTCCGTCCACAGGCTCGCGTCGCGCGCCCAAGTGCGCGTGATGCTCTTCTGAGCGCGCAAGCGGTTCAGTTCTGTCTCAACAGGCTTTTGATACTGCCCAAGCACCAGCTTTTGGCGGCGGATGAAGCCGCTGGAGAGCAACTTGCGCTTGCCGTCCACGCGCGCAATCAACTTGGCGAACATCTCGTGATACAGCTCTTCGGCGTCGCTCTGCAGTTGGAGGCCGATCAGGTTCAGGTCAATGCCGATTGCCACGAGGCGCGATAGCACATCTGACGCTTCGCGCAGCGCAGTGGTGCGCAGAATGGCGTCGCGCTCGCGATCAGCTAAGCTCTGTAGCATGCTCGGCTCGATCAGCATGAGCGCCTCAGAGTGACTCAGGTAATCCAAGTAATGCGTCGGCGCTTGCAACGGACTGATCGGCGCGATCTCAGTCCAGAGCAGGCGTTGTGGCAATGCGCCGAGCGCGCGCAAGCGTGCAAAGCGCTCGCTGTTGAAGATATCGCGGCTGCGCCGATAGGCGTTGTTGGCGTTCGCAATGCCGATCTTGCCCAGCAGCTCGGCATTGGCAGAGACTTGATCCAGCTCAACGCGCGCTTGCGCCGCTCGGATGTTGTTCTGCAGCTGATGGTCTATCACGGCGTCCACAGCGCTCACGTGGAAACCGACGACTGAGAGCACGCTATCAAGGGGCAAATTCTCGAAAGCGCGGCGCTCCAGAGCGCGCATGTAGCACTCAGCGGCGGCTTCGTAGCTGGTGGTGCTGTAAACGTGCGTGAAGTGGATGTTCACGCCTTCGTAGAGCAACTGCTCGAGGACGGTCAGCAAGCTGTTCTGCGCGGGCAGCTTGATCAGCACGTTTGGGCGGTCAATGGCGCGGAAGAGCTGCCGCGCTGCTTCAAGGCGCTCGACGGGCGTCTCGGCGCGCAACGGCGAGAGATCGACGCTGACGACGCCGGCTGCCCACTCAGGCGTGAAGCGCGCGCGCAAGGCGTCAGCAGCCCGACGCGCGTCTTCGACGAGCAAATCTTGAAAGCAACGATGCGGGTCGTCGCACTCAGGCTGCTCAAGCGCTGCATCGTAAGCGTCGCCTTCGCCAACGGCGCGCTCTAGCCGCCCTAGGTGCGTTGTGAAGCTGCTCGTCGGCAGCATCTCCAGCGGTTGCGTCTTCAGCAGCGCGCGCGTCAGATCGTGAAGCCAAAGGCGTCGGCTATCCGATTGCAGCAAGTCGCTAAGCGTATCTTTTTCAGACATTCACAAAAGCTCCTCTCTGAATGAACAGAATTTTTGGCGTGAGCGGCGCGCAATTGCCAATCGAGTCGGCAGGTGCTGCGCGCGCAGTGCAAAATTAGTCCCACATGCCGACGGTTTCGATCAGCAAGCGCCCCTCTTCGCAGCGCGGGCAGCGCACCCAAGCACGCTGAATATCATACAGGCGGCCATCCTTTGCGCCAACCAACTGAAGATTCGCGCCGCCGCAGTATGTGCAGCTGCTGACCGCTTGCGGCACATTTTCATTGAATGCTTCCAGCGCAGCGCGGAAAAGCGGCAACAGGTCGCGCGCGCGCGCATCGCCAGCGATCGCGTCTGCTTCCATCTGGATCAGCTCGCGGCGCGCCGTGCGCAGCGCACTCTCCGTCTCTTGCTCAGTGTTCGGCACAAGGACTGAGACAAGCTGCCGGCAGTCAGCGCAGATCGCCAGCGCGTAGCGATTGCGCAGGAACATCGGATCAATGCCGCTGTTGCCTTCGTGCAGCTCGGACTCAACATGATAATTGCAGACAGGACAAGGATGCGCTCGCAACAACCTGCCCATTGCCCCGCCCTCGCCAGATATGGAATTGCTCTGCGCAGCGCGAGCTCAAATAGCTCTGGCGCGTCTGTGCCGCGCGCGGCGGGAAACGCCGCTGCGCTCTCCTGGGAGCTGCCTCAGCTGCGCCCGCCTGCGCTTATCACTCAAGATTCAGCTCTGCGCACATTGTAACACACAGCGCGGGCTTTAGTCACTTTGCACGAAGAGCTGTTCTATCGCATAGCGACCAATCAAAAATCTTTGAAGACCAGGGTAGAATAGCTCGTGAGCAACATCTACTCGATGTTGCCAAGGGGCAACCAAGTGAGACTAGAAGGACTTGCCAAATGAAAAGCCTCGTCAAGTTGTTCGTTTTGAGCGCAGCTTTCGCGCTTATCTTCTCAGCTTTGCCCGCATCCACCAATGCGCAGGGCGGTGGCGTCTTGATCGAAGCTACCTTTGGCAGCGGACCTAACACGTTCAGCCCGCTCTTCTGCAACGACACAGCTTGCGCGCGTATTGTCGGCTTCCTGTTCCCCAGTCTGCTCGGCACTGATCCTGACCTGCAGACGATTGTCAAGGGCGTGCCTGAGGCAATGGCACAGGACTGGGAGATCAGCGAAGACGGCCGCACGGTCACTTTCAAGCTCGCGCGAGACCGCAAGTGGTCAGATGGCACGCCTATCACTGCTCGCGACTTCCTGTTCTCTTGGGAAGTGGCTCAGAACGAAGCGACCAAATCCTACCTGACCTTCTACACAGGCTTGATCGAGAAGGTCGAGGCGCCTGATGACTACACGCTCGTCGTCACACATAAGGTGGCTAGCTGCCGTGCAGTGGCGCAGAGCAGCCTGCCCTTTGTGCCGGCACATGTCTACGCCGGGACAGCGCCAGAGGCGCTACGCGACCTACCTTTCAACACCAACCCGAACGTCACGGCAGGCATCTTCAAGTTCAAAGAGTTTCGCACGGGCGATCAGACTAGCCTTGTGACCGATCCTGACTATCCGTTCGGCGCTGCCAAGCTAGATGGCTTCATCTATAAGGTCGTGCCAGATCAGACCGTCCTCGTCGAGCAGTTCCTCGCTGGCGAGACAAACGTGGTTGACGGCGCGCCAGTCAACCGCCGCTCGGATATCAGGGCGGCCGAGGAGCGCGGCGAGGTGAAGGTCTTCGACTTCCCCGGCAACTCATGGGACTACCTCGCGCTGAACTTTGCTGACCCGAATAATCCGCGGAATGGCTTGGACGCTGACGGCAACCCGATCGATCAAGGCAAGCACCCGCTCTTCGGCGATATCAAGGTCCGTCAAGCAATCGCCCGCGCCATTGACGTGGATAGCATCATCAAGGGCGCTGTCTTTGGCGAAGGCACGCGCATGGCTGCCAACCTGATCCCAACCTCGTGGGCAGCTGATCCCGAGCTAGAGCCGATCCCTTATGATCCCGAAGGCGCCAAGAAGCTCCTAGCTGAGGCAGGCTGGACACCTGGTCCTGATGGCATCCTTGTCAAAGATGGTGTGCGCTTCAGCTTCACGTTATTCACCAATCAGGGCAACACGCGCCGCGAGGCGATTGGCACCATCATCAAGGATCAGCTGGCGCAGATCGGCATTGAAGTGGACTTCCAGGCGATCGACTTCAACGTCTTGATCGAGCGCTTCCGCAGCCAGTCCTACGACGCCTTCATCCTCGGCTGGCGCAACGCCTATCCGGATGACCCTGACCA
Source organism: Chloroflexota bacterium (assembly GCA_017743585.1). GTDB lineage: Bacteria > Chloroflexota > Anaerolineae > Aggregatilineales > UBA2796 > CP2-2F. Next base: position 13,036 of record JAGHYP010000017.1, on the reverse strand, counting down.
GACTCAGCTGTTCGCCCGCTCATCCGACGTAGTCGGCAGCGGCAGCAACTTCACCAGCTGGAGCAATCCGCGCGTGGACGAGCTGCTTCAAAAAGGTCTCTCGACGCCTGGCTGCAAAGAGGAAGATCGCAACGTCTTCTACTACGAGCTGCAGCGCCTCTTCCAAGAAGAGCTGCCCTACATCCCGTTGTTTGTCATCAACGGTCAGTATGCGGCGCGCGCCAATGTGAACGGCTTCGATCCGCGCCCGAACGAGATGTTCTGGAACATCGAGACGTGGACGATCGCGCAGTAAGCTGAGCTAGGCGTCCAAAAGAGCCTCTCGCCTCGCGGCGAGAGGCTTTCTTGTTGAACGGAGCTGCGCTCAGCAAATGCGCGGCAGCTGCTCGCCGCTCAGCATGTCCACAACGCGGCTGACGCCGATGCCGCTTTGAGCAGTCACTTTGCCCTTAGCATCGGCGAGCACCACGCCGACCTGCACTGCGCCTTCGCCAATAGCTTCTAGCGCCTTTTCCGCTTGCGCCTGTGGCACAAAAGCCACAAAACGACCTTCATTCGCCACGTAAAGCGGATCAAGGCCGAGAATCTCGCACGCAGCGCGCACATCATCGCGAATCGGCAGCCGCGCCTCGTCAATGTGCAGATGCAAGCCTGAGCCTTTGGCGATCTCGACCAAGCTGCTTGCCATGCCGCCGCGAGTCATGTCGCGCAGGCAATGGACTTCCACGCCCGCCTCGATCAAGCGCAACACGGGCGCTGCCAACGGCGCACAATCGCTCTCAATCGTCGTCTCAAAGGTCAGCCCCTCGCGCGCCGCCATGATCGCCATGCCGTGCCGACCCAGATCGCCGTTGATCAAAATCGCATCGCCTTCGCGCACCATGCGCGGCGCAATGGTCAAACTGTGTTCGATCACGCCGATGCCTGCTGTATTGATGAACATCCCATCGCCCTTGCCGCGATCCACCACTTTGATATCCCCTGTGACGATCTGCACATCAGCTGCCTTAGCGGCAGCGCGTATGGATTGCACCACGCGCCAGAGCGTCTCCATTGGCAAGCCTTCCTCTAGGATGAAGCTGAGGCTCAAATAGCACGGGCGCGCGCCGCACATCGCCAGATCGTTGACCGTGCCGTTCACAGCGAGCGTGCCGATATCGCCGCCGGGGAAGAACAGCGGCTTCACCACGAACGAGTCGGTCGTGAAGGCGAGACGGCTGCCGTTGAAAGTCAGCGTGGCGCCATCGTGTCTATCTGCGCTGATCGGACTGGCGAAAGTCGGGACGATCAGCTTCTCCAGCAAGTGATGCATCAGCTTGCCGCCGCTGCCGTGCGCCAAAAGCACCTGCGGATAGTCTGAGATCGGAATCGGGCAGCTGAGCGTGAACTCGCTCATGTTGTCCCCGTCTGACTGACGCTGTGCAGCCGGTAGCGATAGTAGGCAGCGCACGCGCCTTCGCTGCTGACCATTGTCGCGCCGAGCGGACGCTCAGGCGTGCAGCGCGTGCCGAAGGCAGGGCATTCGCTTGGCTTTTTGGCGCCTTGCAGGATCAGTCCGCTGATGCACTCGCCGCTCTCTTCAGCAGTGTAGCGCGCAGCACCGAAGCGCTTCTCGGCGTCAAAGGCGGCGTAAGCAGCGCGCAGCCCGAGCCCGCTGTTCGGAATTTCGCCGATGCCGCGCCACTTGCGCGGCACAACTTCGAACACTTCGCGGATCAGGGCGATGGCGCCCGCGTTGCCCTCGCGCCTGACCGCTCGCGCATATTGATTCTCCACCTCAGCGCGACCTTCTTCAAGCTGCTTGACCGCCATGTAAATGCCTTCGATGATGTCGAGCGGCTCGAAGCCTGTGACCACGAACGGCACGCGATATTTCGCCGCTAAAGGCTCATATTCCGTGTAGCCCATCACGGTGCAGACGTGCCCCGCCGCCAGAAATGCCTGCACGCGATTGCCTTCTGCCGAGAGGATCACCTCGATGGCAGGCGGCACTAGCACGTGCGAGACCAAGATTGAGAAATTCGTCACGCCCAGCTTCGCTGCTTGATAGACCGCCATTGCACTGGCGGGCGCTGTTGTCTCAAAGCCGACCGCGAAGAAGACCACTTGTTTCTCAGGCTGCCTCTGCGCCAATTTGAGCGCGTCTAGCGGCGAATAGACCATGCGCACATCCGCGCCGCGCGCCTTGCAGCTCAACAAGTCTCCGCGCGAGCCCGGCACGCGCCACATATCGCCAAAGCTGGTGAAGATCATGTTCGGCTGCATAGCGATCTCCAGCGCCTTGTCAATTAGCTCTGACGGCGTGACGCACACAGGGCAGCCCGGACCGTGCAACAATGTGATCTGCGGCGGCAGCAAGGCGTCAATACCGAAGCGCAAGATCGCGTGCGTCTGCCCGCCGCAAATCTCCATCAGCGTCCATGGGCGCGTGGTCAGCTTTGCCAGCAGCTCCGCGTATTTGTGAACAGCTCTCGCGTCGCGGTACTCGTCAACGTAACGCATCTGAGGTTTGCATCAACACTTTCACTGCTGAGCGCCGTCGCCGAGCGCTTCGAGCACCAATTTTCGCGCTGCGCTGAGCGCCTCTGAGAGCTTGCCCGCCTCTTTGCCGCCCGCTTGCGCCATGTTCGGGCGGCCGCCGCCGCCGCCGCCTACGATTGGCGCGATCTGCTTGATCAAGTTCCCAGCGTGAATGCGCTTGGTCAGGTCGTCAGTGACCGCTGCGACCAGCTGTGGCTTCTCGTCGCTGCTCAGCGCGCCGAAGACCACCACGCCTGGCTTCATGCGATCTCTGAACCAGTCAGTCATCTCGCGCAGCGTCTCAGGCGAGGCAGTGCCGACCTGCGCCACCAGCACGTTCACGCCGCCGATTTTCTCGGTCTTGACGAGCAGCGTATCGAAGACCATCTTCGCTAGCTGCGAGCGCAGGCGTGCGCTCTCGCGCCGCGCTTCGGCCAGCTCAGCCTGCAGCCCGTCAATGCGCTGCAGGAGACCTTCAGGTGTTGTGCCGAGCTTGAGCGCTGCCTGCCGCAAGATGTCCAGTTGCCGCGCAATGTACTGTTGCGCCGCAGCACCTGTCAGCGCCTCAATGCGCCGCGTGCCTTGCGCTATGCTGCTCTCCGATGTGATGATGAACGAGCCGATCACAGCGGTAGAGGGAACATGGGTGCCGCCACACAGCTCGTAGCTGTATTTGCCGTTCATCAAACCTGGGCCGTCAATCAGCACAGTGCGAACGCGCTCGCCGTACTTCTCGCCGAAGAGCGCCATTGCGCCCTCGCGCCGCGCTTCCTCAAGGCTCTTCTCAGCGATGATCACAGGCATGTTCGCGGCGATGGCGGCGTTGATATTGCTGTTGAGAGTGGCGATCTCCTCAGCGCTCAGCGCGGAGTCGTGGTTGAAATCGAAGCGCAGGCGATCTGGCGCCACCAGCGAGCCTCTCTGCTGCACGTGATTGCCCAGCACAGCGCGCAGTTGTGCGTGCAGCAAATGGGTCGCCGTGTGATTGCGCATGATGTTCAGGCGACGCGCCTCGTCAACTTGCGCCACGCCCGTGTCGCCTAGCGTAGGCTGCCCTTCCACTACCTCGCCAACATGGACGATCAAGCCGCCTATGGGTCGCCGCACGTCTTCCACGTCAATTGCCCACGTCGGGCCGCATAAGACGCCTGTATCGCTCACTTGACCGCCCGCCTCGACGTAGAACGGCGTCGCTTGCACCACCACTTCCACTCGGTCGCCGACCTCAGCGCGCTCTACAGGCTGACCGTCGCGCAGGATCGCCAGAATTCGGATGTCCTTGGTCAGATCGCCATAGGGATCGTAGACGACGCCCTCTGCGTTGAGCGCGCCAGTGGCTTGCAGCTCGCGCAGCAGCGTGGTGTAGACCTCAGCGCTATCGATCGTACCCATTGCCTGACTAGCGCCGCTGGCGAGGCTGTGTTCCGCTTCCGCTCGCATATAGCCCGCTTCGTCTACATCGTAGCCTTTCTCGCGGGCGACGTCGCGCGTCACTTCGAACGGCAAGCCGAGGGAGCCTTTCAGGAAAAAAGCATTGGCGCCGCTGAGCTTGCCGCCTTGTGGCAGCTCGGCGAGCATCTCGTCCAGCCGCTGCAGACCACGCTCCAGCGTGCGTCCGAAGCGAATTTCCTCTTGAGTCAGCGCCTTGCGGATCGCCTCGCGCTGCTCAATCAGCTCTTTGTAATGGCTGCCCATCACTTCGATGACCGTCTCTGCCACTTCGGCAAGGAACGGCTCGTTGAGGCCGATGCGCCTGCCATAGCGCGCTGCGCGCCGAATCACCATGCGGCAGACCGAGCCGCGATCCTTCGGGCCCGGCGTGACGCCATCGGCGATCAGGAACGCAGCGGCGCGCACATGGTCGGCGATCACGTGGTATGGCACGGGATCGGCGTGATAATCAGCGGCTGTGCTGTTGCTCAGCTGCTGCACACTCGCGATGATTGGCGTGAACAAATCAGTGTGATAGTTGCTCTGCACGCCCTGCAAAACGCTCACAATGCGCTCCAAGCCCATGCCTGTATCCACACTTGGCGCAGGCAGCGGCTCGCGGCTGCCATCCGCGTGCTGATTGTATTGCATGAAGACTAGATTCCAGATCTCGAAGAGTCGTCCGCTATCCTCAGCCAGTTCGCGCGCGACGGTCTCGAAGTCCGTGCCGCGCTCAGGATGCCGATCCCAGAAAATCTCGCTGCACGGCCCGCACGGACCGACATCCGCCATCTGCCAGAAGTTGGTCTTATCGCCCAAGCGATGCACGCGCTGTGGCGCGACGCCGATCTCTTCCGTCCAGACGCGATATGCTTCATCGTCGCTTGTGTGAACCGTGAAATACAGCCGCTCGGCAGGCAAGCCATAGACCTTCGTCAGCAGCTCATAAGCGAAGCGACACGCCTCCGACTTGAAATAATCCCCAAAGCTGAAGTTGCCCAGCATCTCGAAGAAAGTGTGGTGGCGCGGCGATGGGCCGACGCTTTCAAGGTCGTTGTGCTTGCCGCTGACGCGCATACACTTCTGGGCAGTGACAGCGCGCTTGTAGGGGCGCTGATCAAGCCCGAGAAAGACGTCTTTGAATTGCACCATGCCTGCATTGGTGAAGAGCAAAGTCGGATCGTTGCTCGGCACGAGCGAAGAAGACCTGACTACTTGGTGCTGCCGCTCCTTGAAAAAATCGAGAAAGGCTTGGCGCACTTCGGCGCTGGTCATGCGTTCCATAGGCAGCTGATGGTTCCCAGAGCTACTCTCAGCAAGTTATCTTTACGGATTATCTAATTATGACGCTGAGCCGCAGCTTTGGGAATGGCGGATTTCAGTTATGCAGCCAAAAAGTGTAGAAATGCTGCGGCTCAGCGCGGAAGCGAAACGCCCCATCTGGCTCAGCTGCCAAGCTGCCGCCGCTCGGCACTTCTGCTAATGAGACGACCTCGCAACAGGCGAACGGTTGCATCGGCTGCAAAGTGAGCCATGCACTCTGCGAAGCGTTCAGCCTGCCGCGCACGATGATGCCTGAGCGCGTCGGATCGGCGGGCAATTTGCAGGCGCTGAGCGTGAATGGCGCGCAATCGGTGCGCACCACGCAATCTATCGAGAATGTCTCAAGGCATACGCCAATGTCCTGTGCGAATTGCGCCGCTTGGCGCTGCACAGCTCGTGCGTGGCGCTGCAAATCTTCGTGCGCGGCGCTTTCACAGGCAAACAATGGCTGCCAAAGCTGCTCGATCAGGCGCTGTGGCTGTCGCGGCAACACGGGCTGATCTCGCAAAGCGGCTAGGACGATCAACGGCTCAAAGGCCGTGGCGAGGAATTGTTCAAGCTGCGCGATGATTTCGGCAAGTTCGCGGCGCGGCTGCCGCTCGGAGAGTGCGAGCGCGCCGTGCGTTATTTCAGAGGCGTTGCTGAGCTGCGCGGCGCGCACGTAAGCCTCAGGCGCGCTGTGCAGCACAATATCCATCTTGTGACGGCGCGCAAAATCGGTCAGCCAAGCACGCCACGCCTCAGCGCTCAGCGGCGACCAGCGACACGGCACAAGAAAATGTCCGCTTTGGCAGCGCGGCGCCAGCGCATCGCGAGCGGCGTCGAGCGCATCGCTATCACGTAGCGCGTGTACATAGGCAAGCGGCACGCGCGTGCCGTCGTCGCCCTGCCATAACTGCTCAAGCGGCTGCGCAAATGGCGCAGGCGCTAAGACGGCGCTCAAATTGAAGCCGCGCAGCACCTGCGGCAGCCACGCGGGCAGCATTTCAGCCTCTAGGAAAAGCGCCACGGGCATGGCGCCGCCGAAAACATCCGCGCACGCCGTGCCGCGCAGCAAGTTGCGCACCAGACCTTCGGGCGTGTGCAGGCTTGGCTCGGGCAGCGCGTAGAACGGGTTGATGTGCAGCGCGCCGCGCCGCACCGCCGCCTCAAGGCGCTCGAAATGCTCGGGGCGCAGCCGCAAATAGTCTTCTAAGAGGGCGCAGCCGCCCGCGACCGTCAGCTGTTGAAAGCTTGGCTCGCTCTCCAAAAGATCGAGCGCGCTATCGAAAGCCTGGACGAGCGCGCACTGCGCTTGAAAGGTCGGCGCGGCGCAATGGCGCTGCGCGAGCGTGCTGAGGATATGCCAATGGTAGCTGGCGTAGCGCTTGCGCATTCGGTTGGCTTCCGCTGATTGCACCACGGCGCCTGATAAGCTACCTGATGCGAGCGAGAATGGCAATTGGCTATACCTGAGCCTAGCTTTTGTGTTACAATCGCCTTGGATGCAAGGGTAGCCCGCTTTTCCTTGGAAGGGATGACCGATGGCACAGGGGATTCTTGAGAAGATCAACGTCTTGATCTCCGCCAACCTGCACGCAATGATAGACCGCGCGCTGGAGATGAACTCCGTGAAGGTCTTGGACGAGTACATTCGTCGTGCAGATCGCGATCTGGACGCGCTGGAAACGCAAATCGTGACCGTTGGCGGCAGTGTGCGAACGCTCAAACGCAAATACGAAGAATTGTCCGCAGCAGCCGAGAAGCTCGACCGCAACATTGACATGCTCTTGACTTCTGGTCGAACGGATCAGGCGGCGCGCCTGCAGGCAGAGCTGAACATCAAGCAGCAGCAAGCGCAGGAATACTACCAGCAGTGGCAGAGTCAAGAGCAAGAGTACAAGCGCATGTTGGATGCCAAGCTGAAGCTAGAGGCGCGCTTGAATACCGTCCGCCAAGAGCGCGAGCATTTGCAAGAGCTGCTCAAACTGGCTGAGGCAAAACGCGCTACCACGCGCGCCATCCGCAGCCTGAACGACATTCAAGGCATCGGCGATGCCGAAATCCGCCGCATTGGCGACATGATCCGCGCGCGCCTTGATCGCGAAGAGGCGGAGATGGAAGTCGCCTCAATGCGCCTGCAGGATGTAGTAGAGGAGACCGTAGAGCAGGATCTCATCGAGCGGCAGCTAGAAGAGCGCCGCCGGCGCCTTGGCTTGGTAGGCAGCGGCGAGAGCAGCAGTGGCAGGCTCAGCAGCGCTGGCAGCTTGAGCGGCACGAATTGATTCCACAAAGCGTGGAGACGGGGGCGCGCAATGCGTCCTGCGAGCGATGCCTAAGCGGGCGTCACGCGGATGCTGCGCGCCAGCTCGTAGCCGATCACTTGTTCTTGCTTGCCGATGCGCAGGCGCAGCGGACCGTGAAACGGCGCCCGATTGAGCAGCGCGATACGCTGCTCGGGCACAAGTTGAAGCGAGCCGAGATACTTCAGCACTTCGGGATCGTGGCTACTGACGCGGCTCACAATCAGCTCTTTCGGCACGTCTTCGATCGCTGAGAGCTGAACGTCATGAATAGGTGGCATGACGCCGTCGGCGGTCGGAATCGGCTCGCCGTGTGGGCAGCGCTTCGGGTAGCCTGCCATTTTCTCCATGCGCGCCGTCAATTCTTCGCCGATCACTGCGCCAATTGCATCCGCTTCGTCGTGTACCTCGTGCCAGGCGAAGCCCATCACCTTCACCAAGAAGACTTCCACAATGCGATGGCGGCGGATGCTCATCAGCGCTTCGCGCTCGCCTTTGGGCGTCAAGCGCATGCCCCGATACGGCTCATGCTCCACGAAACCGCCGCGTTTCAGGCGCTCTACCACTGCCGCCACTGCCGGCGCTGAGACGTTCATCCGCTCCGCCAACGCCGACGTCGTGATGTACGGATTATCGCCCTGATAATGTGCGATCCGATATGCCTCTGCAAGGTACTTCTGCTGAATAATGCTGGCGCGCATGCTCCCGACGTTTCCTTTGCTCATCAGGCTACCTACTCACGGTCTAAGCCACGTTAAATTCGAGATTAAACTCAAACGTAGACTTTAGACTGCCCTTGCTTTTATGATGTATCGTAGCGCTATCGAGAATTAATTGCAATGGCGCTCTGAAAAATTCTTGAAAAATTCTGATGTGATAGCCCAGCAGGCGCGCTGCGCAGCCTGAATGTGCGGAGCAAGCCGATGTCTAGCCCTGATCTGACCTTGATCAGCTTCATTTTAGCGATGTTGCTAGGCGCGATGAGCCTCTTCATCATCCGCCACACTGCCGATGAGTATGAACGCGCCATCTTGAACGAGCCCGCGGCGCGCCTCATTCTGCCTACCTTTGGCAGTCTGGCAGCCCTTGCGCTCCTCGCCGTTATCTTGTTCGGCTGATGCAAATCGCCCTCGCGCCGAACGCCTTTCGCGGCAGCCTGACTGCGCCGCAAGCCGTTGAATGTCTGGGCGCAGGGCTGCGCGCCCTCCGCTTTACGCATCAGCCCCAGCTCCTCAGCACGAGATAGCTTGCTGCGACCGCGCCTGAGCGCATTGCCTCGATAGCGATTGCACGCGTCTCACAAGACCTGAAAGCATTCGCTCAGGGCAGCGCGCTCTATTGCATCTGAGCAAGCGCATTTTTTGAGTTTGTGATATGCTCTTCAATGTCACTCGTTCGCTGAAGGAGATGGTTTTGAGATGAAAGCTCGTAAAACGGTTGCCTTTCTATTGTGCCTCGCGCTGCTGAGCGCGCTTTTGCTCGGCGCGGCGAGCAGCCCTGCCACTGCTCAGAGCGGCACGCTTCAAATCTGGACGAAATTCAACGACCAGAATCCGCAGAACACGCAAGATAAGTGGCTCGCCGATTTGATCGCGCGCTATCGTGCCAAGTTCGGCGTCCAGATCGTGAACACTTTCCAGCCGTTTGATCAGATCAACGCCAAGCTGAACGTGGCCGTACAAGCGCGCGGTGAAGTGCCTGACGTCAGCTACGTGGATAGCCAACAGCTCGGCTTTTTCGATCAAAACGGCGTGCTGACCGACTTGACTGACTGGGTGAAGTCGCGCCCGTGGTTCGACGATGTCGATCCCGGCGCGTTGGCAGCCTGTACCACGCCTGATGGCAAGATTCTGTGCGTGCCTTCGCACACCGCTGTCCATTTCTTGTATTACTGGACAGACGTTTACCCTGATGGCGTGCCAGCTACCACTGATGCGTTCCTCGCCAAAGCGGCTGAGCTGAAGGCTGCCAATCCAAATGCCTTTGCGTTCACAGGCAAACTGGCGGAGAAAATCTCGGTCGAGCGCTTCTACTACAACCTGATCGTCAGCTATGGCGGTCAGATCGCTGATGAGAAGGGGCGCGCTGTTTGGGCGAACGAGGCGACCAAGAAGACAGTTGAGTTTGTGCGCGCGCTGTTTGCGAATGGCTACGCCGCTCAAGAGTCGTTGGCGCCCGCCTTCGATAACGAGCAGCCCTTCATGCGCGGCGAGGCAGGCGCGTTCGTAGCAGGCTCGTACTCGTATGTCTATCTCACGCCGCTGACCGCGCCCGATGGCACTAAGTTCGAGGGCGAGATCACTGGCACATTCGACCCAGAAGCGCTCTCGGTCGGCGCAGCGCTGAAAGCGGGCAAGCTCGCCATTGCGCCACAGTTTGCAGCGCCAGGCGGCAAACCTGCTTCTTTGATCTTGGCCTCCGCTTGGGCGATTCCAGTCGGTGCGAAGAACGTCGAGGCGGCAAAAGCCTTCATTGACTTCCAAATGACAACCTCTGAGAACGTCGCCTACTCGACAGCTTATGGCGCGTTGCCTGCGCTGAAGTCAGCGGCAGCAGCCGATGAGTTCCAGACGCCGTACTGGGTAGAAGTGGCGAGAATTCAGAGGGAGTTCGCTGTGCCTGCGCCGACTTTCTTGGACTACGACAGAGGCATCACGCTGCTGGCAGATGCAATCGTCAAGCTGATCACCGATCCGTCGCTGGACATCATGGCGACTTTGCAGGCTGCTCAAGATGAGTACAACGCGGGTCTTGAGTAGCTGTGGGTAGGCTCAGCTAGGTTCATCGTGCAACGTGGGCGGGCGAATTCACCCGCCCATAACAATTCGCAATTCAGGAACGCGGGCATGAGCGATCTAGTGTTGAGCGCCAGAGCCGAGGTAGCTCAGCGTTCGTTCAGCGGCGGACGTAAGTATCGGTGGTTGCCTTTTTGGCTGCTGCTACCTTCGCTCCTAGTGCTTTTGGCGCTCCAAGTTTATCCGACGCTCTACTCGATTTATCTCAGTACCACGCGCGTGCGGCGCGGCGAGTTCATGCACGTCGGTCTCGCCAATTTCGAGCGCTTGCTGCGCACGCCGAGCTTTCTGGAGAGCCTGCGCACCTCGCTCGCTTATTCGGTCACCTATGTCTTGCTCACAGTGAGCTCGGGCATGATGTTGGCATTGCTGCTCAATCGGCGCTTCAAGTTCACAGGTTTCTACCTTGTGATCATCTTCATCCCTTGGGTGATCTCAGAGGTAGTGGCGGGCACGATGTGGCGCTGGCTCTTTCAGCCGACCTACGGCTTATTGCAATCTTGGATCAATATGTACATGCCGTTTCTCGGCGATCGGCTTTACACAACGGCGGGCGGCGCGCTGGCAATTGTAGTCGCAGCCGCTGTGTGGCGCGGCTTGGCGTTCACTACGCTGCTCTCGCTCGGCGCGCTGCAGACCGTGCCACAAGAGATCGTCGAGAGCGCGTCTTTAGATGGCGCCAATCGCTTCCAGCGTTTTTTCCACGTTATTCTGCCGCTGATTCGCCCGACTGTGCTGGTGATGGTCTTGCTGACCTCGATCCAGTCCATTAACTCGGTCGGCTTGATCGTCTCGATCACGCGCGGCGGGCCAGGCGGCGCGACGCGCACAGCTGCCTATTACTTGTTGCAAGTAGGCTGGGAGCAAGGCGACTTCGGCACAGGCGCGGCTATCTCTGTTATCCTATTTGCGATCAACGTCACGCTCACCATTGCTTATTTGAGCATCATCGGTCGCCACCGCGATTGGTGAGGACTTGTGCGCATGGTCACCTCTAAATTGACAAGGCGCCTCGATCAGATCAGCACGCACTTGGTGCTTGGCCTATTTGCGCTCATCGCGATTTTCCCGATAGCCTACACGCTGATGACATCCTTCAAGAACCAAGATGAAGTGCTGACGCGACCGCCCACATTCTTCCCGCCGACGTGGCGCTTCGACGGCTACCAGACGGTCTTCAATAGCGATATGACGCGCTATTATTTGTGGAACTCGCTCTTCAACTCGACCACATCTTCCATCGTGGTCGTGACGCTTGCGTCGCTGGCGAGCTACACTTTCTCGCGCTATCGCTTTCGCGGCAGCCGCGCCTTAGAGCTGGCAATCCTCGGCTTGATGATGATTCCCGGCTTGACGAACCTCGTGCCGCTCTATCGCATCGCCAGCGATCTCGGCGTGTTGCGCCCGCAAGGCTTGAACGCAAACTTATTCATCTCAGCGGTTTATACAGCCGGCGGCTTGCCGTTCGCCATCTGGATCATCAAATCGTTCTTCGATAGCATCCCTGTGGAGCTGGAAGAAGCGGCGCTGATTGACGGCTGCACGCCTCTGCAAGCACTAATCCGCGTGGTCATCCCGTTGGCAGCGCCCGGCCTGATGTCCGCCTTCCTACTGGTATTCGTGGACACTTGGAACGAGTTTCTAGCAGCGCTCGTCTTGCTGAACGGCACAGCGCGCACGGTCACAGTCGGCTTATACGACTTTCAGAGCAGCTTCGAGATCGCCTATCACGTCTGGACAGCTGCCTGTGTCGTGATCATGCTGCCTGTGCTGCTGCTCTTCGTGCTGCTGCGCAAGCGCTTCTTCGAGGCGATGCTGCAAGGCGCGTTGAAAGGCTGAGCCGCTCTTTTGAGAACCTGTTGCCTTGCGCTAGACTAGGCGTCATGAGCGGCTCGATGCGTCGGATCGTCCTCAGCGCGCTCGTTTTGAGCGTCGCTTTTGCGCGCCCTGCGGCCGCGCAAGACGTGGCAGACGTCCTCACGGCGCGCATCAATGCGCTGCGCACATCACGAGGCTTGAACGCGCTCAATTACAACGCTGCACTGGCGGCAGCGGCGCAAGCGCACAGTCAGTACCTAGCGAGTACGCCTTACGCGCATCCGCATCGCCAAAGGAATGGCTCGTTGCCGCAAGATCGCGCTGCAGCGGCAGGCTATAGCGGTCGTGTCAGCGAGAACGTGGTCGGCGGCAGCACTGCCACGCTTGATTGGGCATACACGTGGTGGCTCAACTCGCCGACTCATTACAACAACATGCTCGGCAGTTGGACGGATATTGGCGTTGGCTTCAGCAGCGGCGCGTACGGCAGGTGGTATGTAGTCGTCTTCGGCGATAACGGCAGCGCGCCCGCGCCTGCTCAGCGCGTTACTCCTGCCGATCGGCGCGCGGCCGCGCCATCAAACGCTGCGCTGCAGCGTCCGACGCGCCCGCCGAACGCCACTCCGACGCCGACCATCACGCTGACGCCTTCACACACCTTCACGCCGCGCGCTACTTTCACGCCAACCGACACGCCGACTCTTCTACCCTCTACAGCGACGCCGATCTTGATCGCGATCTCGACCGCAGCGCCCGACTCGCCCCCTAGGCCGAGCGCGACGCCGCAAGCCATTGCTGCGCTCAGCCCAGCCGCCCCGCCTAAGCTAGCCAGCAGCGCGCCATCTAATCCGTTGCGTCTGGTCATCC
>JAGHYP010000300.1 GCA_017743585.1 Chloroflexota bacterium | reverse complement strand
AGATGTGTATAAGAGACAGGTACACCTTGGTCGCCTGCCAAGGCGAGATGATCACCAGCTACGCGGGCGAGACGCGCTCGTGGGACCTAGGCGCGCGGCGCTTCCGCGCCGTTCGGGAAGATGGACGTTGGAAAGTGTGTGGCTTCGCGCGTTAACTGCCTGCCTGCTGTGCCAACCTGAGCTATACTATTGAGCAAGATCAAGCTGCTTAAGGTGGCATCGGCTTGAATCTAACCTTGCGCGGTGGGTGCGTCCATGAGCCATCAGCCTGAAGGAATTGCCAAGCTCACGTGGAACGATCCCGCCACAGGCGAGAGGCATGAGTTTGTGCTGGTGGAATGCGCCAGCGCCAGCATCGGGCGCTCGCCCGATAACGATATCTGCATTCCTGATCGGCACGTCAGCCGTGGACATGCGGTGATCAACTTCCGCAACGGCGTCTTCACCATCACGGATTTGGGCAGCGCCAACGGCACATTCGTCAACGACCGCAAGATCAGCGGCCCTTACGTGCTGGCGCACGGCGATATCATCCGCCTGTACGTGCCTGTGCTACACTTTTCCGCCATCGTGAGCGAAGAAGAAGTGGACCGCGCCTTCAAGACCAAGACTGTGATCCTCCCCGCCAAGGGGCTGGCTCGTCCGCGCCTGTTGGTCACGCACGGGCCGCAAGAGGGCGCTGAGTTCATCCTCGACAAGGATACGGTCACTATCGGGCGCGTCACAGCGGATGCCACGTGGGAGATCACGCTCAACGACCGCGCTATCTCGCGCCCGCATTGCCGCCTGCGCTTTCAGAACAACACTTGGACGCTGCAGGACTTAGGGAGCGCGAACGGCACGCTCCTGAACGGCCAGCCGGTCGGCGCTACGCCCTTGCCGCTCAAAGATGGCGACGTGATCACGGCCGGCAGCACGACCATGCTCTTCCGCTTGGCGGCGGTCTAGGCGCTGCGCAGCCGACTCTTGGCGCAGCGCGCAATGCTCTGCTGCCTCTCTGCTACGCGCGTGTGCAGCAACAGCTTGCCGGCTCGCACCAGCTCGCTGAGCGGGCGCGCCATCTTTGTGTTATATTTCTCAGCTAGTACGATCGCTCGCTGATAGAGGAGGCCGAGTTTTGAGCAGCCCGACCGCGCAGGGCGCCTCTGCCGGGAGCGCTGCCGCGCGCCATGTGATCGTCCGCCTTGACGACCGCATGCGGCTGATCTCGGCAGTCTTGGCAGCCACAGACTATCCCGATAAATCGCAAGAGCGCCGCAAGCACGGCACGCACCCGCACGCGCGCGCGACGCGCAAGTGGCTGCTCGAGTTCGCCAGTCATCCCGCTGTTCGCGCCGCCCAAGCGCTGCTCGATCGCGGCGTGCCGCTCAACGCGCTCTTCGGCTACGCGCTGCGCTTGGGCTTCCCCGCCCTTGAAGCCGATCTGCCACAGCCGCGCTGGATTCCGCCGCGCTGGCATGAGCATCTGCGCCACTTCTACGAGCAGACGCGCCTTGCCGAGTGGTGGTCGAGCGAAGCGCCGCACTGGCTGACTGCTCTCCGTCATCTGCGCGAGACCTTCGCCAAGGTAGACCTGCACGCCTTCCTTGAGCCGTTCGTCGGGCGCGTGGCAGAGTCGCTCACCTTCATGCCCAATATCTGCTATCCAACCGATCAAACGCTCGGCCTGCAAGTCGGCGGCGAGCTGATCGCGATCATGCCGCCGCCAATCGCTTGGGGCGATAGCGCGCCGTGGCCCTACAGGGACGATCCTGCGCTCGCTTATCGCAGCGCGCTGGCGGAGTACGGCGCACTGCTGATGAGCGCGTATCTCCAGCAACACGCCGATGTGGTCGCCGCCATCAGCGACCGCCCCTTGCCAATCGTCGAGGAGCGCTATGCCGCCAGATATCCCTCATGGCATAGACAGTTCATCGGCGTCTTCGTCGCCAGCATCACGGCGTTATTCCTAGAAGATTCGGTCGGCGCGCTCGAGGCCAAGAGCTTCATGCAGTACATGCAGAAAGTGGAGCACCTGACCGGCTTGCCGGTAGCGGTCGGCGTCATGCGCCGCTACCTAGAAGAGTATCGTAACGGACGCTACACCAGCTTCGCCGAGTTCATGCCGAAGCTGCACAGCTTGCTCAAAGTGGGGAAGACCATCTCAGCCTTATGAGCGCGACCGAGCTGAGCGCGGCGTGCTTTCAGCGCGGCGCGCATGTGCATATCGTGGGCATTGGCGGGGCGGGCATGAGCGCCATCGCGCGCGTGCTGATCGGGCGCGGCGTCCGCGTCAGCGGCTCGGATCGCGCACTGAACGAGCAGACGGCCGCTTTGGCTGCGCTCGGCGCGCGGATTTACGAAGGCCACGCGGCGAGCAACCTCGAGTCGCCGCAGGTCGTGCTGATCTCATCGGCGATCCCGCCTGAGAACCCTGAGGTCGAAGCGGCGCGGCGCGCGGGCATCCCCGTCTTGCGGCGGCGCGAGGCGTTGCCGCTGCTGCTGGGAAGCGCGCTTCAAATCGCAGTGGCAGGGGCGCACGGCAAGACGACCACCACGGCGCTCATCACGCACTTGCTGCGCGAGGCAGGGCGCGATCCATCTTACATCATCGGCAGCACGTTCTTGAACAGCGGCGATAACGCGCGGCACGGCACGGGCGACGCTTTCGTGATCGAAGCTGACGAGTACGATCACATGTTTCTCGGCCTGACGCCGACCATCGCCGTGCTGACCAACCTCGAGCACGATCATCCCGATATGTTCCCGACCTTCGCGGAGATGCAGGCGGCTTTTGAGCAGTTCATCGCGCGCCTTGACGAGCGCAACGGCGTGCTGATCGCCTGCGCCGATGATCCTTGCGCGCTGCAGCTCGCCAAAGCGCGCCGCGCCAATCCGCATC
>JAGHYP010000299.1 GCA_017743585.1 Chloroflexota bacterium | reverse complement strand
GCACACCGCCTGAGCAGCGTTACACTGCGCTCTTGAGCGAGGCGATCAACAGTTTTCCCGCTGAATATCGCGCCATTTGCCATGCGCTAGCCGCCACGCCGCAGCGTTGCCTGCCAGCCGCGCTGATCGCAGCGCGCTTCTCGCACCCGGTTGCAGCGCGCCGCGCGCTGAGCTTCTTGGCGCGCCGCCACCTGATCGCGTTACATGCCGCCCCCGCAGGGGAGCTGTGCAGCGTCCTGTTTGAGCTGCCCGAGGCGCTGCGCGACCCCGATTGCACGCCGTTTGACGCGCCGCCGCTCGATTTTGAGGCGCTTAGCCGTGTGCAATACATTGAGGATGAGCGAGTTGCGCGCGCCGCCTTCCTCCAGCAGCAAGGCGTCTCGCTCATAGAAGAAAACCGCCCCGCTGAGGCGCGCGAGGCGCTGCAACAAGCGCTCGCCTTACGCCGAGCGCTCGACCTGCCCTACGCCATCGCTGAGACGCTCAGCGCGCTGGGCAGGCTAGCGTATTTGAACGGCGAGACGAGCGCCGCCATCGCTTGCTTTGAGGAAGCAGCCGAAATTCTGCACGAGCGGCAGGATACTCCGGCGCTGGAGATCGTTCGACTCGCCTTGTGCCGCGCTTATGCCTTTGCAGGCAAGCCTGAGGCGGCGCTCGCCATTGTGGATGATGCCTCGGCGCCGCCTTCTGATCTGGCGGCGCTCTATCGCGCGCGCGGCGCATGGTCAGAGGCGCTGCAGTGCTATGAGCGCGCGTTGACGAGCGGCGGGGACGATGAAGATTGGCTCACTGCGCAGGTTGGGCGCGCCGAGACCTTGATTTTAGCGGGCAGGCACGCTGAGGCGCTGCGCAGCGCTCCTGAAGGCAGTTTTGCAGCGCTCTGGGCGCGCGCGTTAGTCCACCACCTGCAAGGCGATCTGGATGGCGCGCTGAGCGCTTACGCGGCGCTTGAATCGATCACGCCGCACGCTTGGCGCGGGACGGTCGCGCGCGCCAAGTCGCGGGCGTTGGCTGCAGCGGGTCGCCTGCGCGAGGCGGCATTGCTGGTCGGCGCAGAGGGCGTGTGGTACGAGGCGCGTCAGCCGTATGCCGCTTTTGCGCGCCAACGCCTGAGCTTGGCGCTTTACGCGCATTTCTGCCTGATGCTGGGCGAGGATGACGAAGCGCGCCGCGCCGCCGAAGAAGCGCGCGCCCTGCGCGCCGAACGCGCCGATCCTGAGGCGGAAGCGATCGCTTGCTGCACGCTTGGGCGTCTGGCGCGGCGCGCGGGCGCTTTCGAGCAGGCTCAGAACGCCTTCGAAGCGGCGCTGAGAGCGTTCGCTGCGCTGCGTGAGAATAGCGCGCGCGCTCGTGTGGCACGCTCTAGGCGATCTGCAGCGCGAGCAGGGTCAGGTCGAGCGCGCGATCGTCGCCTATCAGCGCGCGCTGAGCTTTGAGCCGACTCACAAACATTTGATCTATCTGGCGCTTGCCGAGTCGTTTGCAGCGGCGGGGCGCGATGCCGAGGCACTTGAGGCAGGCGCTGAGGCGATTGCGCATTTGCATCCGCAGCGCGAGACGGCAGACCTGCTGCTGCTCGGTTTTGCTTTCGCGCGGCATGCGCAACGCCAAGCGCGGCTCGGGCGCGCTGAGCGCGCGAAGGCGATCGGCGAGCATTGGCTACAGCTCCTAGCGGCGCGCCTTGAGCAAGCAATGGCGCATCCTGAGCCGGCCTTGCGAGTGCTAGCGCTCGGCTTGTATTTGCGCACCACGCACGAAGCGCCTTCTGTCCGCCTGATAGACCTAGCCGAGCGCGCTCTGGAGATGGCTGAGCAGTGTGCGCCGCAGACGGTCGCAGCGTGGGCGGCGCGCCGCGATCTGGCGGAGCTATACAGGCAACTAGGGCGCCCAGACGACGCGCTCGAGGTGTTAGCGCCGCTCTTCACGCCGATCGGCTCTGAGATCGCGCGAGAATATCCGAAGTTATGGCGCGACGTATCGCTATGTGCGGCACGTTGCGCAGCGCAGCGCGAGGACGTCGTGCAAGCGTCCGCTTACTACGCGCGCGCGGCGAGTTATGAGCCTGATGAGCAGGCGCGCGCGCTGATCTTCTCAGAGCTCGCCGAGTGCTATCGCCGCGGCGGCGATGACGAGCGCGCCGCCGAGCATTACGAGGCGGCGGCGGCGCTCTTCGGGCGCACAGCTGATAGCAGGCAACAGGCAGAGGCACTGATCGAGGCGGGCAGTGCGCGCATGCGCCTGCAGCAGTATGAGTTGGCAATCAAAACTCTTCAGGCGGCGCTGCGCGTCTTGGAGCGCACAATCAAGCCTGAGGCGGCGCGCATGGCGCAGCTCTACGCCGATCTCGGCGCGGCGCACGCGCGTCTGGGGCAAGCGCGCAGCGCCGCCGAAGCGTTCAAGCAAGCGCTACGTCTGGTCGATCAATTCAGCGCGCCGCAACGTTATGCTGCCATCCTGATCGCGTTCGCGCGCGCCGAGATGCGCCTTGAGGCCTATCAGAGCGCTGCTACCGCCTATCAAGAGGCGCTGCAATTTGAGCGTTCACCTGCTGAGCGGCGAAAGTTATTGATTGAGCTTGGCGAAGCGCTGCGCAAGCTGAATCAATTTGAAGCGGCGGTTCGCGCTTACGAGCAGGCGCTGGATTTGCCTGACGACGACCCAACGCAGCGCGCTGCCCTTGAGCGCGACCTCGCGATTTGCCATGCCGCGCGCAACGACTACGACGCAGCGCAGCGCCACTACGCACGCGCCATTGCCTGCGCGCCCCTTGAAGCGCGCGGCGCGCTGTGGCTGGCGCTCGCCGACCTGCATCGTCGCCATTCCGCTTTAGAAGCAGCGCTGAGCGCGTACGCAGAGGCGCTCGAGCTGCTCAGCGTGCGCCGCGCGCTTCAAGGGGCGCGCAGGCAATGGCGCGTGCGTAGT